>CACXFD010000094.1 GCA_902766845.1 uncultured Lachnospiraceae bacterium
AACTTCGTCAAGACCATGCTGCGCCTCGGGGCGGAGCGCGAGGAACTGTCCGTGGTGTCGGACCAGATCGGCACGCCTACCTATACCAAGGATCTGGCCGTCCTGCTCGCGGATATGGCGGAGACGGACCGCTACGGCCGCTACCATGCCACCAACGAGGGCGGCTACATCAGCTGGTATGACTTCACCTGCGAGATCATGAAGCAGGCGGGGCTGCCGGCGCGCGTCCTGCCGGTCACGAGCGAAGAGTACGCGAAGCGCGTGCCCACGGCCGCCCGGCGTCCGTTCAACAGCCGGATGGATAAGGAAAAACTCGAGCAAAACGGGTTTGCGCGCCTGCCGGGCTGGCAGGACGCGCTGGCGCGCTATCTCGAGGAACTGAAGGAGAATCACTGATCTATGGCAAAATATTTCGGGACGGACGGCTTCCGCGGGGAGGCCAACGTGGTGCTGACGGTCGAGCACGCGTTCAAAGTGGGCCGGTACCTCGGCTGGTATTACGGCCGGGAGCATAAGGCGCGCGTCGTGATCGGCAAGGATACCCGCCGTTCCAGCTACATGTTCGAATACGCCCTCGCGGCGGGCCTGACGGCCAGCGGCGCGGACGCGTATCTGCTGCACGTGACCACCACGCCGTCGGTGGCGTATGTGATCCGCACGGAAGGCTTTGACTGCGGCATCATGATCTCCGCGAGCCACAACCCGTTCTACGACAACGGCCTGAAGGTCATCAACGGACACGGGGAAAAACTCGAGGACGCGGTCGCCGAGCAGATCGAAGCGTACATCGACGGGGAGACCGGCGAGATCCCGCTGGCCCGGCGCGCGGACATCGGCCGGACCGTGGACTACGCGATGGGCCGGAACCGCTACATCGGCTACCTGATCTCTCTCGCGACCCGGTCTTTCAAGGGCGTGCGCGTGGGGCTGGACTGCTCCAACGGCAGCGCGTTCTCGATCGCGAAGAACGTCTTTGACGCGCTCGGCGCGCGGACGCTCGTGATCCACGCGGATCCGGACGGCACCAACATCAACGCGAACTGCGGTTCCACGCATATCGAGGAGCTGCAGAAATTCGTCCGCGAGGAAGGCCTGGACGTGGGCTTCGCCTATGACGGGGACGCGGACCGCTGCATCGCGGTGGATGAGAACGGCGATGTGGTGGACGGCGACGCGATCATGTATATCTGCGGCCGCTACATGAAGGAGAGCGGCCAGCTCGAGACCAATACCGTGGTGACCACGGTCATGTCGAACCTGGGCCTGTTCAAGGCGTTCGACGCGGCCGGGATCCGCTATGAAAAGACGCAGGTCGGGGACCGGTTCGTGTACGAGAACATGCAGCAGAACGGCCACCGGCTGGGCGGGGAGCAGTCCGGGCACATCATCTTCAGCAAATATGCCTCCACCGGAGACGGGATCCTGACGTCCCTGATGATCATGGAGGTCATGCTGGAGAAGAAGATGAGTCTCGCGAAGCTCCGCGAGGACCTGAAGATCTATCCGCAGCTGCTGCGCAACGTGCGTGTGAAAGACCAGCAGGCGGCTATCTCGGATCCGGACGTGCAGGCAGCCGTCCGGGCCGCGGAAGAAAAGCTCGGCGAGGACGGCCGCATGCTCGTGCGCCTGTCGGGCACGGAGCCGCTCGTCCGCGTCATGGCGGAGGCGGGCAGCCATGCGCTGTGCCGTGAGGTCGTCGATTCGGTCGTCCAGGTCATCATCGACAAGGGATACCAGTCCGCCTGACAAAAAGGCGTCCGCCGGTATCCGGATCTGAAAGGATCCGGCTGGCCGGAGCGAAGGGCGTCCGCCGGCCCGGTCCCGACAGGATCCGGCTGCCGGCAAAAGCGGGGCAGTCCGCCCGCAGCGGAAAACAACCGGAAAGGGGAACAGTCCATGATCTCCAAAAAGATGGAACCGCTCGTTAACAACAACTCCGCGATCCGCGCCATGTTCGAGGAAGGACTGCAGATGAAGAAGCAGTTCGGCGCGGAGAACGTCTATGACTTCAGCCTCGGCAATCCGTCGGTGCCGGCGCCGGCCGCGGTCGATCACGCGATCCGCGCGGTCCTGGCGGAAGAGGACACGCTGACAGTCCACGGCTACATGCCCAACGCGGGCTTTGAGGACGTGCGCGCGGCGCTCGCCGAGAGCCTGGACCGGCGCTTTGGCATGGACTATGACGCCGGAGACCTGATCATGGTCGTCGGCGCGGCGAGCGGTCTGAACATCCTTTTGAAGACCATCCTGGATCCCGGAGACGAGGTCGTCACGTTTGCCCCGTATTTCGTCGAATACGGCGCCTACGTGCGCAATTACGACGGCGTGCTCCGCGTGGTGCCGCCGCACGCGCCGGATTTCCAGCCGGATCTCGAGGCGTTTGCGGGCCTGCTGACGGAGAAGACCAAGGCCGTCATCATGAATTCGCCGCATAACCCGACCGGCGTGGTCTATTCGGAGGAGACGCTGCGGCGCCTCGCGAAGATCCTGACGGACAAGGAGCGGGAGATCGGTCATGAGATCTATCTGCTCTCGGATGAGCCGTACCGCGAACTGGCCTATGACGGTGTGAATGTGCCATATGTGCCCTGGTATTATCCGGATACCATCGTCTGCTATTCGTACTCGAAATCCCTGTCGCTGCCGGGCGAGCGCATCGGTTATGTGGCCGTGCCCAAGAGCGTGTCGGACCACGACGCCCTGATCGCGGCGGCGGTGATCGCGAACCGTGTCTGCGGGAGCGTGAACGCGCCGTCCCTGATGCAGCGCGTGCTGAAGCGATGCCTGGAAGAAAAGACCGACGTGGCCGTCTATGACCGCAACCGGCGCCGCCTCTACGAAGGGCTCACGCAGCTGGGCTTTGAATGTGTGCGGCCGGAGGGCGCGTTCTATCTGTGGATGAAGTCGCCGGTCGAGGATGAAAAAGCCTTCGTGGCAGCCGGCAAGAGATATCATATCCTGATGGTGCCGGGCTCGTCGTTCGCGTGTCCGGGCTATGTGCGGCTCGCGTACTGCGTCTCGTATGAGACGATCGAGCGGTCGATGCCGGCGTTTGCCGAGCTCGCGAAGGAATACGGGCTGTAAGACAAAGACAGCGGCGGACCCGCCGACAGCCGGCCTGCGCCGGCAGCCGGCCTGCGCGGACAGCCGGAAAAGACGGATAATCACAGGAAACAGAGAAGATCATGCAGCAGGAAGAAGAGAGCAAACAGAATACCGCGCCGGAGAGCGGGACGCCTCCGACGTTCCCCTATCCGTACCCGTCGGTGCGGATGATCATCGCCGTATTCGCGTGCGGCGGGCTCGTCAAGCTCGCGCCGATGTGGAACGGCGGTACGGTCCCGAACGCCCTGGTGGCGGCCGGGCTGGCCGTCCTGGCCGTGCTGGCCGCGTACTGTTTCTTCACCGGTTACCGCGGCATGCACCTGCGCAACGTCTATTCGCTGCAGCAGGAGGAGATCCGGCGGGAAGAAGGCCGGAAGATCATGGCCGAGCGGAACGAAGAAGAGCGCCGGGCGCGCCGGGCCGCGCAGGAAGCGGCGGAGCGGACCGCAAAGGAAAAGGAAGCAGAGTCCGGGGCTGCGCAGCACGCGGCCTCACAGACGGACAGAGACTGAACGCATAACGGGGACCGGGGAGATCCGCACAGGCCGGAGCTTCCGCGGTCCCCGCGGCTTTTTACGGGCGCGGCGCCGGACAGAATCCGTTCGGGCCGGGCCGCGCCGGGGAGAGGAGCATGGCAGGACCGGGAGGCGGCGGAGGCCGCATGGGAGGCCCCCGCGGGGGATACCTGACCGAAGAAGAGAAACAGAACCAGCCCAAGGTGACCGGCGCGCTGCTTCGGCGCGTGTTCTCGTACCTGGCCCCGTACTGGAAGCAGATGCTGGTCGTGATCGCGCTGATCGCGGTCTCGTCGGTCTTTTCGCTGATGCCGTCCATCCTGACGGGACGCATCATCGACGAGGGCCTGATCGGGCGGAACATGAGCGCGCTGATCCGGCTGATCCTGCTGTCGCTGGCCGTGACGTTCGGATCGAGCCTGATCGGGGTGGCGGAGACGTATCTGAACACCTGGATCGCCGAGCACATCACGTATGACATGCGCGGCAAGATGTACCGCCACCTGCAGAAGATGTCGCAGAAGTTCTTCACCACGAACAACCAGGGCGACATCATCACGCGCATGACCAGCGACATCGGGGGCGTGCAGTCGATCATCACGAACACGCTGACGAGCATCCTGTCGAACGTGATCACGCTGATCGTCGCACTGCTTGCGATGTTCCGCAAGAACTGGATCCTCGCGCTGATCGGCATCGTGATCGTGCCGCTGTTCACGATCCCGACGCGCCGCGCCGGCAAGACGCGGTGGGACATCACGCGCGAGGCGCAGGAGACCAACGACCGGATCAACGGGATCCTGAATGAGACGCTCTCCGTTTCGGGCCAGCTCCTCGTCAAGCTGTTCGGCAAGGAAGAGCGCGAGTATCAGAAGTACGATGAAGCCAACAGCCGCATGGTGAAGCTCAACATCCGCGAGCGCATGGCGGGCCGCTGGTTCATCATGATCCTGACCACGTTCACGAGCATCGGGCCGATGCTGCTGTATCTGGTCGGCGGCATCCTGATGATGAGGTACGACGCGTCCCTGACCGTCGGCGACATAACGGTCCTCGTGGCCCTGCTGGGCCGCATGTACGGGCCGGTCAATTCCCTGCTGAACATCCAGGTCGACTGGATCCGGTCGATGGCGATGTTCACGCGCATCTTTGAATATTTCGACATGCCGGTCGAGATCGAGAACGCCCCCGACGCGGTGCGCATGCCCGAGGCGGACGGGAGCGTCGCGTTCGAGCATGTGGATTTTTCGTACGACGGGGAGCGCCAGATCCTGAAGGACGTGAGCTTCTCGCTGAAGAGCGGACGTTCGGTAGCCATCGTGGGGCCGTCCGGCTCCGGCAAGAGCACGATGATCAACCTGATCCCGCGCCTGTATGACGTGAATGCCGGTGCGGTCACGTTCGGGGGCGTGGACGTCCGAAAGATCGATCTCGCGGACCTGCGCAGCCACATCGGCATCGTGAGCCAGGAGACGTACCTGTTCAACGGGACCATCCGTGATAACCTGCTTTACGCCAAGGAAACGGCCACCGAGGAAGAGATGATCGAGGCCTGCAAAAAGGCGAACATCTACGACTTCATCCAAAACCAGGACAAGGGCCTGGACACGATGGTCGGCAACCGCGGCCTGAAGCTGTCGGGCGGCGAGAAGCAGCGCATTTCGATCGCGCGGGTCCTTCTGAAGGACCCGGCCCTGCTGGTCTTCGATGAGGCCACGTCCGCCCTCGATTCGATCTCGGAGGCAAAGATCCAGGAAGCGATCGACCCGCTGATCGAGAGCCGGACCAGCATCCTGATCGCGCACCGGCTGTCCACGATCCTGGCCGCGGACGAGATCCTCGTGGTCAAGGACGGACAGATCGTGGAGCAGGGCACGCACGCGGAGCTGGTCGGCGCGGGAGGCGTGTATACGGAGCTGTATGAGACCCAGTTCTCGAAGGCCCTGGCGCCGGTCCCGGCCGCGCAGGGAGACGGCGTCAGCGAGGAAGGAAAGGCCTTCCTGTTTGCGTCGGATACAGACCCGGAGAGCTACGGAAACGAAGAATAAAAGGAGGGAGGCAGCATGACCCTCAGGGAATGTCTGGAAGAGGAGAAGGAGCGGCTGCTCGCGCGTCTGTCCGCCGCGGAAGATATGACGGCGGCCGCGTCGGCCTGTGAGGACGCGTTCGGACGTGTCCTGATCCGGTATCAGGAAGCGGAACCGGAGGAGGAAACGGCCGCCGAAGCGGCTCACGCGATGAGCCTGGTGCGCGCGGCCATGCCGCTGCTGGACAGTGTCGGCGAGATCCGCGAATACGAGCTGAAGACCGGTGAGGCGGACGGAAAGGGCCGGCGCCCGGTCCTCGGGATCCTGACCGCGTTTCTGCTGGCGGGCGCCGGCATCGTCTGTGAGATCCTTTCGCGGGCGGAGAATGTGCCGGAATTCGTGATGTATGTCG
>CACXFD010000095.1 GCA_902766845.1 uncultured Lachnospiraceae bacterium
TCATTTCTGAAGGAAGAGGCCTCCGTGATCCGCGAACGGGATCCGGCCATGCATACGGCGGCGGAAGTGATTCTGTACGGGAGCTTCCGCGCGATCCTCTGGTACCGGCTCGCGCACCGGCTGTATCTCAAGAAGCACTATTTCACGGCCCGCCTGATCTCCCAGATCGCGGCCCGCAGCACCGGGATCGAGATCCATCCGGGCGCGAAGATCGGCAAGGGCTTCTTTATCGATCACGGCACCGGCGTCGTGATCGGCGAGACCACGGAGATCGGGGATAACGTGACGCTCTATCAGGGCGTGACGCTCGGCGGCACCGGAAAGGAAAAAGGCAAGCGCCATCCGACCATCGGAAACAATGTGATGATCAGCGCGGGCGCGAAGGTCCTCGGCTCGTTCCGAATCGGGGATAACTGCAAGATCGGCGCCGGTTCGGTGGTGCTGCAGGAAGTGCCCGCGAACTCGACCGTGGTCGGCGTGCCCGGCCGCATCGTCAAGCGCGACAACATCCGGATCCCGCAGGACGATCTGGATCAGGTCAACCTTCCCGACCCGGTCATGAACGCGCTGGACGGCCTGCACCGCGAGAATGCGGAACTGCGGGAAGAGATCCGGAAGATCCGAGAAGAAGTCCGTTCCGGCCGGTGAGGCCCGGCTGAAAACGGACGGCACCGGGATCAACAGAAAGAATATGCGGGCCCGCGCCCGAAAAGGAGAAGATATGAAGATCTACAACACGATGTCCAAGCGCAAGGAAGAATTCGTCCCGATCGAGGAAGGCAAGGTCCGCATGTATGTCTGCGGCCCTACCGTCTATAACCTGATCCACATCGGGAACGCGCGGCCCATGATCTTTTTCGATACGGTGCGCCGCTACTTTATGTATAAGGGCTATGACGTCAACTTCGTTTCCAATTTTACCGATGTGGACGATAAGATCATCAAGGCGGCGCAGGAGGAAGGCGTCGACGCGTCGGTGATCTCGGAGCGTTACATCGCGGAGTGCAAGAAGGACATGGAAGGCATGAACGTGATGCCGGCCACGACCCATCCGCTTGCGACGCAGGAGATCGGCGGCATGATCGACATGATCCGGGAACTGATCGACAAGGGCTTCGCGTATGCGGTGTCGGACGGAACGGTCTATTACCGGACGCGCAAATTCCGCGAGTACGGCAAGCTCTCGCATAAGAACCTGGACGATCTGCAGTCCGGCTTCCGCGAGATCAAGGTCACCGGGGAAGAAAAGGAAGACCCGCTCGATTTCGTGCTCTGGAAGCCCAAGAAGGAAGGCGAGCCGTTCTGGGAATCCCCCTGGTGCCAGGGCCGTCCGGGCTGGCACATCGAGTGCTCGGTCATGTCGAAGAAATACCTCGGCGAAGAGATCGATATCCACGGCGGCGGCGAGGACCTGATCTTCCCGCACCACGAGAACGAGATCGCGCAGAGCGAGGCGTGCAGCGGCCATCCGTTCGCGCATTACTGGATGCACAACGCGTTCCTGAACATCGACGGACAGAAGATGAGCAAGTCCCTCGGGAATTTCCGCACCGTGCGCGATATCAGCGAACATTATGACCTGCAGGTCCTGCGCTTCTTCATGCTGAGCGCGCATTACCGCAGCCCGTTGAACTTCTCTGCGGATCTGATGGAGGCGGCCAAGAATTCGCTCGAGCGCATCCTGACCTGCGCGGATAAGCTGAAGGATCTGGCGGAGACGGCCGCGGGCGAAGAACTGACGGAGAAGGAGACGGAAGACCTGAAGACCGTCATCGGCTTCCAGGACAAGTACGAGGCCGCGATGGATGACGACCTCAACACCGCGGACGCGATCGCGGCCCTGTTCGAGATGGTCAAGTTCCTGAACACGACCGTTACGGAGGAGAGCACGGCAGCCTATGTCGGCGAGGCCCGTGCCATCTTCCTGAAGCTCTGTGACGTGCTCGGCATCATCACCGACCGGAAGGAGGAGCTGCTCGACAGCGACATCGAGGCACTGATCGAAGAACGGACGCAGGCGCGCAAAGACCGGAACTGGGCGCGCGCCGACGAGATCCGCGCGCAGCTGCTGGAAAAGGGCATCGTGCTCGAAGATACGCGCGAGGGCGTAAAATGGAAGAGGGCGTAAAACGGCCGCAGGAGGCGCCGGAAGGCGCCGGTGCCGGCGGACCGGAGCGGCAGCCCGGAGCGCCCACGCTGGCGCTCGCGTTCCTGGGCGACGCGGTCTGGGAGATCCTCGTGCGCACGCATGTGATGGGATCCGGAAGCCTCCGGCCCAATGAGCTCAACCGGCGCAGCAGCCATCTGGCGAGCGCGGCCACTCAGGCCCGGATCGCGCGGGCGCTGCGCGGGCAGCTGACGGAGGAAGAAGAAGCCGTCCTCCGGCGCGGGCGCAACGCGAAAGCCGCTACGAGCGCGAAGAACGCGTCGATCACGGATTACCGTCTGGCGACCGGACTGGAGACCCTGTTCGGCTGGCTGTATCACAGCGGACAGACGGACCGGCTGCGCGAGCTGTTTGCTCTGTGTCTGGAAGAGGAGAAGAGCGGATCATGAGATATGAAGAACTCTGCGTCGAAGGCCGCAACGCGGTGCTGGAATACTTCCGCAGCGGCCGGCCCGCGGACAAGCTGTTCGTGCAGGAGGGCTGCGAAGACGGCCCCGTGCGCAGCATCCTGCGGGAGGCGTCCAAGCAGAAGGACTGTCTGGTGCGCTTTGTCAAGAAAGACCGTCTGGACCAGATGAGCGAGACCGGGAAGCATCAGGGCGTGATCGTCTACGGCGCGGCGTATGAATACGCCGAAGTGGAGGACATGCTCGCGGACGCGCGCGAAAAGGGCGAGGATCCGTTCCTCGTGCTGCTCGACGGGATCGAGGATCCGCACAATCTCGGCGCGATCCTGCGGACGGCCCATCAGGCCGGCGCGCACGGCGTGATCCTTCCCAAGAACCGCGCGGTGGGGCTGACGGCCTCGGTCGCGCGGGCCTCGGCCGGCGCCATCCACTACATCCCGGTCGCCAAGGTCACCAACCTGGCCCGCACGATCGATGACCTGAAAGCGGAGGGACTCTGGTTCGTCTGCGCGGCCATGGGCGGGCAGGAGATGTACCGGCTGGATCTGACGGGTCCGGTGGGACTCGTGATCGGCAATGAAGGAAACGGCGTGAGCCGTCTCGTGCGTGAAAAGTGCGATCTGACCGCGTCGATCCCGATGTTCGGTCAGCTCGATTCGCTGAACGCGTCGGTCGCGGCCGGCGTCCTTGCGTATGAGATCGTGCGCCAGCGCCTGCAGAAGCGGGCCAGGTAGTCCATTTTCACGAAGAAGAGGCGGCCGGAGACGGTTTTACTGTCAGATTGCGGATTGCCGTTCCCGCCTTCCTGTGTTATAACGTGTGTCAGCAGTCGGGACGCGCCCTCCGGGACGCGTCCTTGCATGCCGGGCCGTAAGCCGGACGCTTGACGGGTCCGCCGGCCGGCATGTATGCCGGATCGCAGGCTGAGCCGCGTGCCGGACCGCGCGCGGACCGGCCAAAGGACAGGAAGGGGGGGCAGCAGGATGGAATCGAAGAGCGGGCAGGCGCAGCCGGCGCCGGGCAATCAGATCACCGAAGGCGTGATCTGGAAACAGCTGCTGCTGTTCTTTTTCCCGATCGTCTTCGGAACGTTCTTCCAGCAGCTCTATAATACGGCCGACGCGATCGTCGTCGGCAAGTTCGTCGGGAAAGAAGCGCTGGCCGCGGTCGGCGGCGCCTCGGGCACGTTCATGAACCTGCTCGTCGGGTTCTTCGTGGGCCTCGCCTCGGGCGGGACCGTGATCATCTCGCAGTATTACGGCGGAAAACGCCGGACCCATCTGGAGCGGTCGGTCCATACGGCCATGATGCTCTCGCTGGTCGGTGGAGCGGCCGTCATGGTGATCGGCCTGATCGGCTCGGGCCCGGTGCTGCGGCTCCTGCAGACGCCGGCGGAAGTGTACGATATCGCGCTCGTCTACATGCGCGTGTATTTCCTCGGGATCATCCCGTCCCTCGTGTACAATATGGGGTCCGGCATCCTGCGGGCCGTCGGCGACAGCCGCCGGCCGATGCTGTTCCTGATCCTTTGCTGCATCGTCAACATCGTTCTGGACGTGCTGTTCGTGGCCGTGTTCCGGATGGGCGTGTTCGGGGCGGCCCTCGCGACGGCGCTCTCGCAGCTCGTGAGCGCGGTCCTGGTCACGGTCACGCTGATGCGTGCCCGCGAAGACTACCGGCTGGACCTTCGCCGGCTGCGGCTCGACAAGGGGATCCTGAAGCGGATCGTCTCGATCGGCCTGCCGGCCGGGATCCAGTCCTCGATGTTCAGTCTCTCGAACCTGCTGATCCAGAGCTCCGTCAACTCGTTCGGGACGGCCGTGATGGCCGGCTGGACGGCCACCGGAAAGATCGACGCGGTCTACTGGATGGTGCTGGACGCGATCGGCGTCGCGATCACGACGTTCGTGGGCCAGAACTTCGGAGCCGGGAAATTCGACCGGATCCGCGGGTGCGTCCGGAGCGGGTTCGCGATCTCGATCATCTCGACCGCGCTGATCGTCGGAGCGCTGTACGTGGCGGGACCGCTGATCTTTCCGCTCTTCACGGATGACGCGGAGGTCCTGCAGCTGGGCGTGAGCTATCTGAAATTCATGATCCTCGGTTACGGCCTGCACATCTGCAACGTGGTCCTGCCCGGCGCGATGCGCGGGACCGGGGAGAGCTTCCTGCCGACCGTGGTGACGGCCGCCGGCATCTGCGGCACGCGGATTCTGTGGATCCTGTTCATCCTTCCGATGCGCCGCGACATGATCTTCCTGATCTGGAGCTATCCGATCTCGTGGGCGATCACGAGCCTGATGTTCATCTGGTATTACACACGGGCGCCCTGGCTGGCCCGCCGCAAGCGGGAAGTCGGGTTCGCGCTGACTGAAAAAGAAGAAGCGAGTCTGACCCGCCGTCACCGCGGACGGGCCGCCTGAGAAGCCGCTGCCTGCAGCATGTCCCCGCCCCTCCGCGGCGCAGCCGCCTGCGGAAGAAAGGAAACGACGAATGACCGAAAAGATCCGTCAGCAGCTGAAACTCGTACACGGCGTGCTTGAAAAAGTGCGCAGCTATCAGCACGCGATGAGCATCCTGAGCTTTGACCAGGAGACCATCTGTCCGGAGAAAGGCATGGAGGAGCAGGGCGAGGTGACCGCGTTCCTCGGAGCGGAGGCGTTCCGGCTCCGCAAGGACCGTGCTTTCATCGAAGCCGCGGAGGCGCTGTATGAGGACAGGGAGGAACTGGATCCCCTGGACCGCGTGCTGGTGTCCAGCCTGCACCGTGCGTACCTTCAGACGAAGAACATCACGCCCGAAAAGCAGCTGGAATTCTCCAAAACGTATAACAAGGCCTATGTGGACTGGCTGAAGGCGCGCAGCGCGTCGGACTATTCCCTGTTTGCCCCGTCGCTGCAGGCCGTGCGCGACGCCCAGCTCGAGGCCGTGCGCCTGAGCGAGGAAACATATCCGACGCCGTATGACGCGATGCTGTCGGATTACGAGATCGGCATGTCGATGGAAGAGATCGACGGGGTCTTTTCGGTCTGCCGCGACCGCATGGTGCCGTTCCTGAAAAAGATCCGCGAGAGCAAAAAGGTGATCCGCACGGATTTCCTGCACCGGACCGTGACGGACGATCAGCAGCGCGAGATGGCGAAGTACCTGCTGGACGTGCTGCACTATGACTTTTCGCGGGGCGCGTTTACCACGACCGAGCACCCGTTCACGGACTGGCCCGGAAAGGACGATGTGCGCGTCACCACGCACTACTATCCGGACATGTTCTATTCGAACATCTACTCGATCATCCACGAATGCGGCCACGCGCTGTACGGCCAGCTTCAGCCGGCGGCCAACTACGGCCACTTCCTCGACATGGCGCCGGAGCTGCCCACGTCGGGCCAGCATGAGAGCTTTTCGCGCTTTTATGAGAACCGCCTCGGCCGCAGCCGCGAATTCATCGGGCTGATCTATCCGCGCGCGAAGGAGATCTTCCCGCAGGTTCTCGGCGATGTGAGCGAGCAGGAATTCTACGAGGCCATGAATCTGGTCGAGCCGTCGTTCATCCGCACCGAGGCCGATGAGTTCACCTATACCCTGCATGTGATCATCCGGTATGAGATCGAGAAGGAGATCGTGCTGAAGGGGGCCGATATCGCCCATCTGAACGAACTGTGGAACCGGAAGTATCAGGAATACCTCGGCATCACGCCGAAGAACGACCGCGAGGGCATCCTGCAGGACGTCCACTGGACGAGCGGGTTCGGGTATTTCCCGACCTACGCGATCGGGAACCTCTACAACGCGATGTATTACAACCGCATGAAGCAGGAGATGGACCTGCCGGGCGCGCTCAGGGCCGGCGATTTTGCGAAGATCAACGGGTGGATGGCGCAGAACGTCTTTGCGGAGGCCGCGCGGCAGCAGCCGAAGGAATGGATCCGCACCGTGACCGGACGGGAGTTCACGCCGGAGGATTTCCTGACGTATCTGGAAGAAAAGTACGGGGAACTGTACGGGGTGGAATAAAACCTGGCTTTCGAAAAGCGAAGCA
>CACXFD010000096.1 GCA_902766845.1 uncultured Lachnospiraceae bacterium
CCGGCGTGCGTCTCGCATATACGGTGATCCCGAAGAACATGGCAGACCTTCATGACATGTGGGCCCGCCGCCACGGGACCAAGTACAACGGCGCGCCCTACATCATCCAGAAGGCGGCCATGGCTCTCTATACGCCCGAAGGCAAGCGCCAGATCATGGACACGATCGCGTATTACAAGCGCAACGCGAAGATCATCTATGACGGCATGACCGAGGCCGGCTACCGGGCCGTCGGCGGGATCAACTCGCCGTATATCTGGGTGGAAGTGCCGGAAGGCATGACCAGCTGGGGCTTCTTTGACAAGCTCCTGAACGAGACGGCCGTCGTCTGCACGCCGGGCTCCGGCTTCGGGCCCAGCGGGGAAGGCTACATCCGCCTGACCGCCTTCGGCGATCATGAGAAGACCATCGAGGCCGTGGAGCGGATCAAGGCGATGAGCCGGTAACGCCCCGTAAGAAAAAATTAAAATGCCGCCTCCGGCGTTCTATGGTATAATATCGCCAGATATCGTACCTTACGGAACGCCGGAGTTTTTTGTATCCGGCGGCCCGGCCGGGGAAGCGGCCGCGGGTCACGGACAGAGGGCCGGCCGGCGGGCGCAGCCAAAGGCCGGGCGGTCAGCATCCTGCAAAGGAGGTGCCTTGCGATGGCAGACGCGACCATCCTTGTCGTGGACGATGAGCGCGAGATCGCGGATCTCGTGGAGATCTATCTGGTCGGGGACGGCTTTACGGTCCTGAAGGCCTATGACGGCGCGCAGGCGCTGCAGATCCTGGAGAAGCAGGAGGTGGACCTGGCCATCCTGGACATCATGATGCCGGGCATGAGCGGGCTGGACGTCTGCCGCCAGGTGCGCCGCACGCGCAACATCCCGATCATCTTCCTGACGGCCAAGAGCGCGGACCTGGACAAGATCATGGGCCTGTCGATCGGCGCGGACGATTACGTGACCAAGCCGTTCAATCCGCTGGAACTGACCGCGCGCGTCAAGGCGCAGCTGCGGCGGTTCCGGGAGCTCAACACGGGCTCTCCGAAGGAGGCGGAGGACGTGATCTCGGTGCGCGGCATGACCATCCACCGGCAGAACCACGTCGTGACCGTGGACGGCGAGGAAGTCCGCCTGACGCCGCTCGAGTTCGATATCCTGTACCTGCTGGCCTCGCACATCGGCCGCGTGTTCTCCACGAACGAGATCTTCGAGCGGGTGTGGCAGGAAGAGGTCTATGAAGCCAACAATACCGTGATGGTGCATATCCGGCGCCTGCGCTCGAAGCTGGGCGACGACAGGCGCGAGGAGAAGATCATCACGACGGTCTGGGGAGTCGGATACAAAATTGAAAAATAAACGGACCCGGGTGCGGGGGCTGTACCGTCAGATCGTCATGAGCTGTGCGCTCAGCGCGCTGGCGGCGGCCCTCGCCGAATTTTTTCTGCTGTTCAATCTTTCCTACGTGGACCGCTACTTCACGGAGGCGGGCCGGCGCGGCCTGTTTTCCGCGCACGGCTACCAGATGTATGTCTGGATGATGCTGTTCGTGGGCGTCGGCCTCCTGGTCTTTCTGCTGACCCTGTTCCTGCTCGAACACCGGACCGTGGACTATACGCTGCGCATCACCCGGAACATGGAGCGGATCTCGGAAGGGGACCTGGACGTGGAGACGCCCGTCGAGGGGGATAACGAGCTGTCCGTCATGGCCGAGGACCTCAACACGATGGCGTCGGGCATGAAGCAGCTGATCGAGCGCGAACGCGAGGCGGAGCGCCAGAAGAACGAACTGATCACCAACGTCGCGCACGACCTGCGCACCCCGCTGACCAGCGTGACCGGCTATCTGCGCCTGCTGGCCATGCCGGGCCTGTCCGAGGAGGACCGCGCCAAATACCTGAGCATCGCGACCGGCAAGGCGGAGCAGCTGGGCCGGCTGATCGAGAACCTGTTCGACTACACGAGCATGAGCTTCGAGGGCGTGCGCCTGCATCCCGAAGAGCTGGATCTGGTGGGCCTGCTGGCCCAGCTCCTCGATGAATTCTATCCGGTCTTTGACAGCCGGGGCATGATCTATGAACTGACGGCGGAGGAAGATTCGCTGCCGATGACCGCAGACGGGAACCTGCTGGTGCGCCTTTTCGAGAACCTGATCGGCAACGCGGTCAAGTACGGCGCGGACGGCAAGCGCGTGGAGGTGTCTGTGCGCCGCGAAGGGGCGTTCGCGCATACCGAGGTCCGCAATTACGGGGAGACCATCCCCGAGGATAAGCTGGAGCACGTGTTCGACAAGCTCTACCGCGCCGAGGAATCGCGCGACCAGAAGGTCGAGGGCAACGGCCTCGGCCTCGCGATCGTCAAGAACATCGCGCAGCTGCACGGCGGGCGCGTATCGGTCCGGAGCGATCTGGACGGCACGGTCTTTTCCGTGGACCTGCCGGTCACGTACCGGGGCCCGGCGGCCGGCGTGTCGTTTGCGCCGGAGGAGCTTTCACCGGAGGAGGAGCAGGCATGAGAAAACGTCGTTTTGCGGCCGCCTGCGCCGTCTTCCTGATACTGGCCGTGCTGATCGCCGCGGCTCCGGCCGTGTGCGCGCATGCGGCGGAAGGGGCGGCCCGGCCGGAGCTGAGCCTGGAGATCTCGACCGGGTCCATTCCGATGCGGGACGGCCGCACGGCCTGCGTGACGGTCCGGCTGATCGCGAAGGAAGAGGCGCGGGTCCGTCTGGTCCTGCGCGAGGAATCGGCGGGCGAGCCGGCCCGGGAAGAGGTCTGGCCGCTGCACCTGCCCGCCGGGGAGACGGTCCGGCAGGTCCTGACGGTCCGCATGGACAGCAGCGTGGGCCAGACGGTCTGCGTCCTGTCGGAGAGCGGGGAAGAGCTGGCCCGCAAGTCGCTGCTGACCGAAGCGGAAGGGACCCGGTATACCGATGAGTTCTGGACCGGCCTGCTTCCGGCCGCGGCCGGAGAGCTGACGCCGCTGGACGGCGCGGACCTGGGCGGGTACCTGATGCTGCGCGGGGTCCCGATGACGGCCCGGTCGATCCCGGAAACGGAAGCGGGACTGGACGGGCTGGACCTGCTGATCGCGGACGGCGCGGCCCTGGAGGGACTGTCGCGGGACCGGTTCGCCGCGCTCGCGGACTGGATGCGGGGCGGCGGGGTCCTGGTGCTCGGCACCGGCGACCAGACCGGCTGGGAACCGCTGCTGGACGTGTTCGGCGCTTCGGCGCAGGAACCGATTCTGGACAATACCGCGTACGGCCTCCTGTCGGAGACCGCGCGCCAATATGTCAATGACTGGACGGACTGGGTCCGGGAGATCACGATCCCGGGCGCGATGGTCCACGCCGCGGAGGGCGGGATCCCGATTGCGCAGGAGGTCCGCCTCGGCGACGGCGGCGCGATCGTGCTGGGCTTTCGGATCAGCCATCTGCTGACGTTTCTGGAGACCGCGGCGGAGCGGACGCAGATGAGCCTGGTCTCGCCTTCGGAGTGGATCCGGGAGATGCTGACGGACAGCGTCCTGTTATCGGGAAACGCCGCGTACGGCCGGATCCGCAGCGGGCGCGTGCATTATTCTGACGATCCGTGGTTCCGCCGCATGACCGTCGCGGAGAGCGGCCGGGCCGATCCGTCGGCGCCGCTCCGTTTCCTGCCGGTCCTGATCGTGTATATCCTGATCGCGGGTCCGGCCGCGTATCTGCTGCTGCGCCGTATCCGGCGCCGCTCCTGGCTGCCGGCCCTGATCACGCTGGCCGCGGTGGTGTTTTTTGCGCTGATCAGCGGGACCGCGTACCGGACGCGGCCGCATGAACCGTTCCTGACGTATGCGTCGTTCATCACCCAGCAGGGGACCGGGCGCGTATCCCGGACCGCCTTTTCCCTGCGCAGCCCGTACCGGCAGGACTATACGGTCACGCTGAACGGGGCGGAGGAGGACGGGACGGTCTCGCCGGAGCGCCTGGACGATCCGGAGCGCGCGCAGCCGGTCTTCGTGCAGGCCACGCATGACGGCGCGCAGACGCAGCTGTCCGTGGCCGGCGCGCGTCCGTATGAGGAGAGCCTGTTCTGGCGGGAGAGCCGGGAGGACGCCGACGCGCTGCTGGCCGGGGAACTGCGGCGGACCGCGTCCGGCATCGAAGGGAGCCTGACCTGGAACGGGCAGCAGCCGCTCGAACACGCGGTGCTGGTCTCTTCGGCGGGACTGATCCGGCTCGGAACGATCGGGCCCGGAGAGACGGTCCGGGTCGAAGCCGACTGGAGCGCGCATGTCTGGGACAGCGAGAGCGCCCTCTTCTTTTCGGACGCCGGCGCAGCGGAGCCGGATCCGGCCGATGCCGCGCTCGACGGCTTTTTTCTGGAATTCTGGCGGGAGACGTGCGCCGAGACGGTCTGCGCGGCCGGGCTGCTCCCTTCAGACGAAGCCTGGGAAGCCGGCTGCAGCGCGCCGGTCTCCGGACGGGCCGTATACTGTCAGCGGACCGAGCCCGCGGACGTCCCGGGGGAGCGGATCGAGACCGAAGCCTGGCGCCGCAGCCGCGTCACGCAGGGACAGACCGACGGGAGCCGCCGCGTCGCGTACACGGACCGTGTGGAATGCGTCTACTATCCGGATCCGACGTGGGAGATCGGACAGATCTGTTTCCTGCGGCCTGCCGGGGAGGAAGCGGCAGAGGAGCCGGCGGCCGGCGGATGGCGGATCCGTGTGTATCAGCCGGAGATCGGCGACTGGGTCACCGTGCCGGAGGGCGCCTGGGTGTACGCGCGGGACCTGATCGATCCGGAGAGCGGGGCGCCGCAGCTGACGGTCCGTTATGAATGGGACGGTCCGGACAGCCCGGAGGTCGCTTCCGGGAACGCGCTGATGCCGCAGCCTGTATGGAAAGAGGGGGATGCCGATGCTGGTCTATGAACAGGTGACGGCCCCGGCCCGGGGCGGGGAAGCCCTGCGCGGCCTGTCCCTGCAGGTGGAAACGGGAGCCATATTCGGACTGATCGGTCCGGCCGGCTGCGGGAAGAACGCGGCCCTGCGGGCCGCGGCGGGCCTTCGGCGCCTTTCGTCCGGCCGGATCCGGTGGAACAGCGTGGATCTGATCGCGCAGAAGGGCGAACGGCGCCGGCTGGTCTGCTTCCTGCCGGCGGAGCCGGAGAACGGTGACCATCAGTCCGTTGCCGAAACGGCGGAATTCTTTTCGAACATCCAGGGCCTGGAGGGCCTGAAGGGACGGTCGCTCGCGATGGAGAGCCTGCGCTTCGCGGGGCTGACCGAGCTGGCGAACGAAGATGTGAACGAACTGAGCCGGACCGAGAAGCGGCGCCTTGCCATCGCGCGGGCGTACATCGAGGAACCGGAACTGCTGCTGGTCGAAGACTGGGATTATGAATCGGGGAGCGGCGCGGCCCTGACCGGGCTCCTGCTCCGGCTCGCGGAGCGGGGCTGCACGGTCCTTCTGACCGCGGAACGCGCGGCGGCCGTGACGTCGATCTGCAGCCATCTGGGCCGCATGAAGGACGGGCGCCTGACGGCGACGGACCTTGTGGAAGAACTGCAGGAGCGGATGCGCCGCACGAGCCCGGTCGAGATCGAGATGGCGGGACAGACGGAGGAGACCGTGCGCCGGCTGCGGGAAGACGCGGCCGTGCGGAGCCTGACCCGGCGCGGAGACCGGATCGAAGTGATGCTGGAAGGCGGGGCCGATGAAGAACAGCGCCTGCTGCGGCAGCTGGTCGCGGCCGGCCTGCCGGTGCGCGGCTTTATGCGCCGGCCCGGCGATCCGGACCGGGAGCTGTACGGCCGTCCGGTGCGAAAAGGAAAGGTGGTGAGCACGAATGATGAAAAACCCGATCGCGGTGCGGATGCGGACCGCCCGTAACCGCTCGTTCGGCAAAGCCATCCTGCTACTCGCCTTCAACGGCCTGCTGATCCTGCTCTTCATGCTGTTCGTCGTGATCTACCGTGACAGCAGCCCGTCCGAGACCTATTCCGCGGAGACGTATTACCTGTTCTTTGCGGGTCTTTTGTTCACGGTGACATGGCTGACGGTGCCCGGACTGACCGCGGGCCTTTTGACCGAAGAGATCGAGAGCCGCCGGCTGGAGATCCTGATGACGAGCCGGCTGACGAACGGCCGCCTGATCGGCGGGAAGATCGCCGGGGCCATGTCCGAGATCGTCCTGCTCCTGGTGAGCACGATCCCGGTGCTGGCCGCGGCCACGGCGCAGGGAGGCTTGTCTCCGTCGCGCGCGGCGGGCCTGTACCTGCTGATCGCGGCCGAGGCCCTGGTCCAGACCTGCGTGAGCCTGATGACCGGCGCGTTCTGCCGCCGGACGACGCCCGCGGTCGCGGTGGCGTACCTGCTGAACGGCGTGGTCGGGATCGGGACGTTCGTGCTGGCGCTCGTGCCGGAAGGCGCGCGCGGGTCCGACCTGATGACGCTGTCTCCGTTCGGAGACCTGCTGTGGCTGCTGCAGCAGCAGACCGGCCGGACGGATCTGGCCGAGACGCTCTTTGCGGGATCGTCTGCGGGCTTCCCGGCCGGTCCGGATTCCTGGTTCCCGGTCCTGTCGGCGCTCGTCAAGGGCGGCCTGGCGCTGCTGGCGCTCTGGGCGGCCTGGCTCCGGCTGGAACGGTATGAGAAGTGAGCGGGACAAGCCGGAATGCGGGCCCGGAAACGGCCGGTGAATCAAGAAGAGGCAGGGCCTTTCGGGCTCTGCCTCTTCTCTTTCCTTTTTTTCGGTGACGGGCGCGGCCGCAGACCGGCCGCGGACGGTCATTTCTGCAGCCGGCCGGTCTCGGGATCCAGATCCAGATGCTTGTGCCGGAGCCGGTAATCCACGAACTGTTCGATGCAGTAGAGGACCGACGCGAAGACCGGCGCGCCGAGGAACATGCCGGCCACGCCCCAGAGGGCGCCGCCGATGCTGACCGAGAACAGGATCATGACCGGCCGCAGGCCCAGCGAATCGCCAAGGATCTTCGGGCCCAGGATCAGGCCGTCGAACTGCTGCAGGGCCACGATCATGATCAGGAAGATCAGCGCCTTGGGCGGGCTGATCATCAGCAGGATCAGGGCGCCGATGCCGCCGCCGATGTACGGCCCGAAATAGGGGATCATGTTCGTGACGCCCACGATCACGCTGATCAGGACGTTATACTGCGCCGGCATGCGCAGGATGGTCATCAGGATGAAGCAGAGCACGCCGATGATCAGCGAGTCAACGGCTTTCCCGCTGACGAAGCCCTGGAACAGACGGCCGCAGTGCTTGACCGTGTGGATCGTGTGATAGCCGGTCTTTTTCGGGAAGAGGGCATAGGTCAGCCGGCGCATGCCGCGCGCCGCGATCCCGCTGTCATACAGCAGGTAGACGCTCGCGACCACCGCGATGAACAGGTTGACGATGGCCCGGATGACCTTGGTCGAGGTCGAGAAGATCACGGGCAGCGCGTTCATCGCGGCCTCGCGGATCTTGTCGAAGCTCAGGTACTCATCCCCGATGCGCTCGAGCATGTTGTTGAGGAACGTAAAGTCGATGTCCGGATAGCGCTCTTCGAGCGTGTTGAAGTACTCCAGGACCGAGGCGTAGGCTGCCTGCAGGCGCGGCCACAGTTCCTTGGAGCTCTCGATGATATTCGGGACCAGGAACGCGAAGAAGATCACGACCAGGCCTACGATCACGGCGTAGGTCAGTGCGACCGCGAGCGAATAGCGCAGGCCGCCTTTTTTCATATGAAAGAGCTTGCCGAACAGGCGCTCGTCCTGCCATTTGACGAGCGGATGCAGGACGAAGGCCAGCATCGAGCCGATGATGAACGGCGAGAGGATCGCGAGCACGCCGCGGATCGCGTCGATGGTGGCGGCCCACATGAAGACCGCACGGATGATCAGCGAGCCGATGAGCACGACGACCAGCGCATAGATGCTGATCGTGAAATAGCGCTGGTTGGAGCGGAACCGGTTGCCGGATTCGGCCGCGGCTGCGGCTTCCTCCGCCGCGCCCGCCGCCGTGACCGCGGCCGCCGCGGCCGCAGCCGCCGCTTCCGCAGCAGCATCCTTCGCGCGGTCCGCCGCTGTTTTCGCGCGGTCCGCCGACGCTGCTTTCGTGCGGTCCGCGGCGGTCTCTCCGGCCGGGTCCGCACCGCGGCCTGCAGCATCGATGATCATTTCTTCGGTTGTATCTGTCAAAACGGGTTTCTCGTTCACGAGGCGCCTCCGCTGTCAGGAAATACGATAGGATAGAGGAGCGGTCTTTGCCGGGAGCGCGGATCGGCGGGCCGGGCCTGCTTTTTGCTTTTCCGGTCAGCAGGCATTTTTCGGAATGAATGCCCTTCCTGTTCCACCATAAAGTATAATGGCTTTTTCTCCGGATGACAAGCGCCCGGGCGCCGGTTTCCGGCAAAAAACCGGAAGAATGTCGGGCAAACTCTTTACATTTGTCTTACATTCGCGCGGGGGGCGGTTTTCTTTTTACCGCGGTTCTGATATAGTTATATCGGCCGGAAGATCCGGCAGGGAGGCAGATCGAACATGTCAGATTACGAATACCACAGCAGTTACCGGAGCAGCCGCCGTTCGGGCGCAGCAGGCCGGCATACGGGATCGTCCCGGGAGGCACGCCGGCGCGCGCGCCGGCGCCGGGCCGTCCTGCGGCTCTCGCTGCTCGTGATCGCGGCCGCGGCCCTTGTGTTCCTGCTGGTCGCGCTGCTGAATAAATACCATATCGAGATGAGCCGTCCCGAAGAGGACGCGGTCGAGGTCGCGTACGGCGAAGAGTTCAAGATGCCCGAAGTGACCGCGCTGTACAAGGGATCGCTCCTGCACCGCAGGGGCACGCCGGTCGAGGTGCGCCGCACCGGGACCGTGGATACGTCGAAGCCCGGCACCTATGAGCTCGTCTGGACCGCGGAGCACCGCAACATCAAGGGCACGTGCAAACTGACCGTGAACGTGGTGGACAAGACCTCGCCGGTGATCACGCTGAACGGGACCGACGTGCTGTTCCTGACGCAGAACGGACAGGACACGGATCCGGGCGTAACGGCCGTGGATGAGATCGACGGAGACCTGACCGCCCAGGTGAAGGTCGGCGGGAACGTGGACATCACGAAGGCCGGCCAGTATCAGAGGACCTATACGGTCAGCGACACCTCCGGCAACGAGATCACGGTCGCCCGCGAGGTGCGCGTCGTGGTCGGCGAAGTGGATCCGGAAGGCCGCGTGATCTACCTGACCTTCGATGACGGCCCCGGCCCGTACACCCAGCAGCTGCTGGATATCCTGGATAAGTATAACGTGAAAGTCACGTTCTTCGTGACGGATCAGTTTCCGAAATACCGGGACATGATCGCCGAGGAAGCGAAGCGCGGCCATACCGTGGCCATCCACAGCCAGACGCACGACTTCGCGACCATCTACAAGAGCACGGACGCGTATTTCCAGGATCTGGACGCGATGAATGAGATCATCAAGGCACAGACCGGCGAATACGCGAACATCGTCCGTTTCCCGGGCGGCGGCTCCAACACGGTCAGCCGCCACTACAAGGTGGGCATCATGACCGAGCTTGCGCAGATGCTCGAGGAAAAAGGATTTAAATACGCGGACTGGAACGTGGACTCGGACGACGCGGGCTCCGCGCGCACGTCGGACACGGTCTATGAGAACGTGACCCGCCTGTGCAAGGGACGCAAGGCGTCGGTGGTCCTGCAGCACGACATCAAGCAGTTCTCGGTCGAGGCCGTGGAGCGGATCATCCAGTGGGGCCAGGAGAACGGCTACCGGTTCCTGCCGATGGACCAGACCTCGCCGATGGCGCATCATAAGATCAATAACTGACAGGACGGACGGTCGGTCTTCAGGACCGGCCGTCCGGGCTTTCCGGAAAAAAGACGCTTCGAAGAGACCGATGGTTCGGAGGGAGACCATGAAAAAGAAGAACAGCACACGGCGCCGCGCGGCGGCGCTGGGCATGATTCTGGCACTGGCCCTGACGCTGATGGCCGGCTGCGGGAGCAGCGCGCCGTCGGCGCAGCCCACGCAGGCCGCGGAGACGCAGGCCGCCGCGCAGGATACGCAGGCGACCGCGGAAGAGACGGCCGTGCCGGCCGAAGGGACCACGGCTGCGGAAGGACCGGACGGTGAGACGGCCGGGACGGCGGAGGAGCAGCCGGAGACCGGGGAGGCGTCCGAAGGACCGGCCGCGCCGCGGACCGTGCGGCCCGTATCCGTGCAGACCGGCGCGGTGCGGGATTATCACTGGGAGGACAGCCTCGGCGACCACGGCGGCGTGACCGCTGAGGGACAGTATCCGATCTTCGGACTGGACCCGGAAGACGCGCAGCGGCTCCCGGAGCTGGCGGACGCGATCGGGAAACTGGCCGCGCAGAAAGAAGAGAGCGGACAGGCCGCGTTCCGGGACCTGACCGCGGACGCGGCCCGGGAGATGCAGGAAGCGCAGAGCGCCGGACGGGAATTCGGCGCCTTCTATGACCGCGAGAGCGTGCTGGTGCGCCGGGCGGACGACGCGGCCGTGAGCCTGCTGTTCCGTTCGGAATACTTTGCGGGCGGCCCGCACGGGAGCCTCGGCTATGAGGCGGCCGTGCTGGACGCGCAGACCGGAAAGCAGCTCGCGCTGACGGACGTGGTCACGGATATGGACCGGCTGGCCCGGCTCGCCGAAGAAGAGCTCGGGATCTTTTACGCCCCGGAGGACCTGTATCCGGAGGGCCCCAAGCTGGCGGAGCGCTTTGCGTCGAAGGAGACCCTGCCCGCATTTACGCTGGACCCCGAAGGGCTGACGCTCTATTTCGATCCCGACGAGATCGGCCCGTATTCGTCGGGGCCCCTGACCGTCACGATCCTCTACGGCGACCAGCCGGGCCTTGTAAAGGAAGCCTACACGCAGGCGCCCGCGGGCTGGACCGCGCAGCTGGATCCGGGTCTGCCTTATTACACGGATCTGGACGGGGACGGCGTGTCCGACCGCGTCTGCGTGGAAGGGAAGATGTACGAGGACGGCGATGCCTATGAAGTCCAGACGATCTGGGTGAACGGGCATTACTTTGAGGAAGAGGAGCTCTACACCTATGCGATCGATCCGGTGCTCGTGCGGACCGCGGACGGCCGGAGCTTCCTGTACATCGAATACCAGCAGGACAACGATTACCATGAGATCCAGGTCTACCGTGTGGAGACCGGGACCACGGCCCATCTGGATACGATCGGGGCCGGCTGGGGATGGCGGCTGTCGGATAAGGTCATCGGCGACTACGGTTACCGGCCCGCGCTCGACATACGGCCGTCGGATCCGGACGAGATCCTCCTGTCGGAACGCACGGACCTGCTCAGCACGGTCACCGGCCGGCGGGCCTATCGTCCGGACGCGGAGGGCGTGCCCCGGCCTGCGGAGGACATGCTCGATCTGACCGGCGGAGACGGACCGCTGACCTTTACGGCCAGGCAGGACGTGACCGGCGTGAAGGTGGGGGCGGACGGCGCGCCGGGAGACGAGACCGTGATCCCGGCCGGCACGAAGGTGGAATACATCCGCACCGACGGGATGTCCCGGGCGGACCTGCGGCTCCCGGACGGAACCGCCGTGCGTGTGACCGTGGACACGTCGGACTGGCCGCGGACCGTGAACGGCGTCGATATCGAGGAGCTGTTTGACGGCATTCTGTTTGCCGGTTAAGAGAGAGTTGGTGAATTTGTCGGAAAACTCCCGGGAATGACTTGTCATTTCCGGGAGTTTTTAGTACAATATACGGTGCGGGCCTTTCTGGCCTTATGCGAAAGATCGCCGGTCCGTCCGGCATCGGGATAGAAACGAGGAGGTAGTTTATGAAGACGTACGAAACCGAACAGATCCGCAATGTCGTTCTGATGGGGCATGGGGGTGCCGGCAAGACGACACTGGCGGAGGCCATGGCATTCGTAGCCGGCGTGACCACCCGCATGGGCAAGGTCGCGGACGGAAACACGATCAGTGACTTTGATAAAGAAGAGATCAAGCGCCAGTTCTCCATCGGCACCAGCGTGATCCCGGTGGAATACGAGGGCCTGAAGATCAATATCCTGGATACGCCCGGCTACTTTGACTTCGTCGGCGAAGTGGAAGAGGCTGTCAGCGTCGCGGACGCGGCCGTCATCGTCGTGAACGGCAAGGACGGCGTGCAGGTGGGCACCCAGAAGGCCTGGGAGCTCTGCGAAAAGAACCACCTGCCGCGCATCATCTTCGTCACCAACATGGACGATGACAATGCGTCGTTCCGTCAGGTCGTGGCGGACCTGCAGGAACTGTACGGTTCCCACATCGCGCCGTTCCAGATCCCGATCCGCGAGCATGAGAAGCTGGTCGGCTTCGTGAACGTGGTCAAGATGGAAGGCCGCAAATACAACAGCCCGACCGAGTATTCCGAGTGCGAGATCCCGGATTACACGAAGGAGAACCTCGAGACCGCCCGCGGCGCGCTGATCGAAGCCGTGGCGGAGAGCAGCGAGGAGTTCATGGAGCGCTACTTCGAGGGTGAGGAATTCACGTACGATGAGATCTCCACCGCTCTGCGCGAGCACGTGCAGGACGGCGCCATCGTCCCCGTGATGATGGGCTCGCCCGTGAACGCGATCGGCGCCATGATGCTGCTGCGCGACATCGGCAAGTACCTGCCGTCGCCCAAGAAGCGCACCATCAAGGGCAAGGTGGCCGGCACCGAGGTCGTCTTCGACGCGGATTATGATGACGCCAAAGCCATGAGCGCGAAGATCTTCAAGACGCTCGTGGATCCGTTCATCGGCAAGTATTCGCTGCTGAAGGTCTGCTCCGGCGTCCTGAGAGCGGACTCCACCGTCTACAACGTCAACAAGGAAACGGAAGAAAAACTCTCCCGTCTGTATGTCCTGCGCGGCAAGGAGCCCATCGAGGTCAAGGAGCTGCGCGCGGGCGATATCGGCGCCGTCTCCAAGCTGAGCAACGCCGCTACGGGCGATACGCTGGCCACCAAGGCCGCGCCGGTCACCTATGATAAGCCCGAGATCTCCACGCCTTACACCTACATGGCGTACGCCGCGAAGACGAAGGGCGAGGAAGACAAGGTCGCGACGGCCCTGTCCCGCCTGACGGACGAGGATCTGACCCTGAAGTCCGTCGTGGATGCGGAGAACCGCCAGACCCTGCTGTACGGCATCGGCGATCAGCAGCTGGAAGTCGCGGTCAGCAAGCTGTCCGGCCGCTATAAGGTGGAAGTGGAGCTGTCCAAGCCGAAGTTCGCGTTCCGCGAGACCATCCGCGGCAAGGTCAGGGTCCAGGGCAAGCATAAGAAGCAGTCCGGCGGCCACGGCCAGTACGGCGACGTCACCATCGAGTTCGAGCCCTCCGGAGATCTGGAGACCCCTTACATCTTCGAAGAGAAGATCGTCGGCGGCGTGGTGCCGCGCAACTTCTTCCCGGCCGTGGAAAAGGGCATCCAGGAATGCGTCCAGAAGGGACCGCTGGCCGGTTATCCGGTCGTGGGCCTGAAGGCTACGCTGGTCTTCGGTTCCTACCATCCGGTGGACTCCAATGAAATGGCGTTCAAGACCGCGGCCATCCTGGCGTTCAAGAAGGCGTTCGCGGAGCCGGATTCCAAGCCGGTCCTGCTGGAGCCGATCAGCAACCTCAAAGTCACCGTGCCGGATAAGTTCACCGGCGACGTCATGGGCGACCTGAATAAAAAGCGCGGCCGCGTGCTGGGCATGAACCCCGCCCACAAGGGCAACACCATCGTGGCAGCGGACATCCCGACGTCCGAGCTGTACGGCTACTCCACCGCGCTCCGGTCCATGACCGGCGGCATGGGCACGTTCGCCTATGAGTTCGTCCGTTACGAGCAGGCTCCGGCGGATGTCCAGGAGAAGGAAATAGCTGCACGGCAGAGCGAGGAAGCGTAAGCCAGCCGGCTGTCACCCGTACGCCGTGAAAGCGCGCAGCGCTTTCCGGCATAAAAAAGAAGCCCGGCGGAGACCTTGTGTCTCCGGCCGGGCTCTTTTTATGCCGTTCGCTTAGACGCAGTCTGACACGGCGTACGGGTGACAGCCGGCTGGCTGCAGCTTCCGAACGAGCCGAAAGCTTGGCGACGGCGCGAAGCGCCGGCGCAAGCTGCCCTGCGGACCGCGATGGCCTATCCATACAGCCCCAACAGCTGTTTTTTCTTCGCGTCGAAATCTTCCTGCATGATGACGCCCGTCTGTTCCGACGGGCTATTTAACGCAACCGGGTGACGAAACATGTTAGAATGTGCAATGTGTACTCGATTTAAGTACAGGATACTTTCAAGGAGAGATAGATATGCAGATAGACGGTAGAGCTTATTATGTGGAGCGTCCTCGGCGGCTGGATGATTTGCAAACTCTGCATCTGCTTGACCGGGAGCGTTCATACCGCATTGTTGCCAAGATGGAGCTGCGAGGAATCGACTATGAAAACTTCGTCACGGATATGCTGGCAGACAGGCAATTCATTGAGGATCACGGGCAGAAATGCAAAGCGGGGGATATATGGGAGCGCTTGCTGGTACAACAGCGAGGCCGCACGGATGGCGTTCTGGTACTGCCGGGGCAGGGCTGTTTCGTCTCATGGGCGGCGTATGTGTCGGAAGTCAATATATAATGATAGCCGCATCCGGCTTCGATGCGGCTTAAACTATCATTATTTAACGGGAAACCTATATCTTGTGTCTCGTTAGATACATAGGCACAATATTTTAGTACAAGGCTTGACAAAACGATAATTATCGGTTACAATACCCGCAGAATCTGAAAGGAGGATGACCATGAGCACAGAAAGGAACTCTTTCAGCGTTAGACTGGAAGAATTGCTCAAAGCCCGCCGTATGTCCCAAAAGGAACTGGCAGAAAAGGCCGAGGTCACGGAAGCGGCCATGTCCCACTATATCAAGGGGGATCGCACCCCCCGTTCCTCTGTTCTTGCCCGGATCGCAATGGCCCTTGGCACTACATCGGAATATTTGATGGAAGGTGTTCCCCAGAGCTACGTTGATGAAATCGGCTATGCCAAAAGGCTGATTGCCCGCAATGTGGATCAGATGACTACCGCCGAGAAGAGAGAGATTCTGAGCATTCTGCTCGGTGGCCGGGAGGGCTGATACCGCATGAGATTGTCCGACGAACAGTATGAGTTCATCAAAGGGGAGGTCGTCGCCCTCTTTGAACGCTATGA
>CACXFD010000097.1 GCA_902766845.1 uncultured Lachnospiraceae bacterium
ACAGCGCCGCGGATCTGCTGATCGGCATGACGGCCGTCGCAGCCCGTGCGGATGTGCAGCTCCACGGTCTCATCGAACTTCGCGGTGGCGTTCTTCTTGACCAGGCTGATGGCTTCTTCGGTTTCATAAAGGGTCGCGCGGTTGATCTGCTTCGCGGCCTCGACGTATTTCTTTCCTCTCTTCATCTTATACCTCCAGTGGTGTTAACGGGATATCCCTTCCACGCTTCCAGTGTGATCAGTCAGTAACCGTGATACCCATGCTGCGCGCCGTACCGGCGATCATGCTCATGGCAGCCTCAACGCTTCCCGCGTTCAGATCCGGCAGCTTGAGCTCGGCGATCTTGCGGACCTCTTCCTTGGAGATGGTCGCGACCTTCACCTTGTTCGGTGTACCGGAACCGGACTGGATCTTGCAGGCTTTCTTGAGCAGGACAGCAGCGGGCGGGGTCTTCGTGATGAAACTGAAGCTTCTGTCGGCATAAACGGTGATAACGACAGGAATGATCAGATCGCCCTGATCTGCGGTTCTCGCATTGAATTCCTTGGTAAACTGGACGATGTTCACACCGTGCTGGCCCAGAGCGGGACCAACGGGCGGAGCAGGCGTCGCCTTACCGGCCGGAATCTGCAGTTTGATGTAACCAGTGACTTTTTTTGCCATATCGGCACCTCCTTGAAAAATTGTGGTGCGAACGCGCCCGGCGCGTCCGAGGCAGCGGCCCCTGAGGGCCTCCCACGTTGATGATATCCCTTACGGCGTCCCGCCCGGCTCCGCGG
Organism: uncultured Lachnospiraceae bacterium; assembly: GCA_902766845.1. GTDB lineage: Bacteria > Bacillota > Clostridia > Lachnospirales > Lachnospiraceae > RUG11204. Next base: position 780 of record CACXFD010000097.1, read on the forward strand.
CCGTGTCCTCTTAATAGAAGAGGTCCGGCCGGCAGTCAAAGCTTCTTGACGTCCGTAAAGTCTAATTCGACCGGGGTCTCCCGACCGAAGATATCCACATGAATGGTCAGACTCTGTTTGCTCTCGTTGATGGACCGGACCGCGGCCACGGTGTCCTTCCAGGCGCCGGCGACCACGAGGATCTGGTCTCCGACAGCGATGTTCATCTTGATCTCCGTACCCTTCAGGATGCCCAGCGGGCGCATCTCGTCTTCCGTGAGCGGCACGGGCTTGGATCCCGGACCCACGAAGCCGGTCACGCCGCGCGTGTTCCGGATCACATACCAGGTATCATCCGTCATGACCATGTGCACGAGCACATAGCCCGGAAACAGCTTTTTCTCCGACTGCTTCCGCACGCCGTCCTTGTATTCGATCACGGTCTCCATGGGAACAGAGACCTCCAGGATCAGATCCTGAAGCTGTCTGTTTTCGATGGTCTGCTCGATGTCCGTCTTTACCTTATTCTCATAACCGGAATAAGTATGTACGACGTACCAGCGGGCTTCTGTATCAGCCATACGTTCTTTCTCCCGATCAGATGATGAAGCTGAAGCCGAACTGGATCAGCATATCCAGCAGAGCGATCACGACGCCCATCACGATGGAGATGATCAGGACCGCGCCGGTCTTCTTTGCCAGCGTTTCACGGTCCGGCCAGATGATCTTCTTGAACTCCGCCTTCAGATTCTTCCAGTGACTCGTCTTCGGCTTGGCCGCAGCGGCCTTCTTAGCCTCTTCCATGACTCTTCTCTCCCGTTACTCGAAGCTTTCGAACCGAAGCTTACTTGGTCTCCTTATGCATGGTGTGCTTCTTGCAGAAACGGCAGTACTTCTTGGTCTCCATACGATCGGGATGGTTCTTCTTTTCCTTGGTCATGTTATAGTTGCGCTGCTTGCATTCCGTACACGCCAGTGTGATCTTCACTCTCATGTCTGACTCCTCCATATAGCGGATCCGAAAATTTTAGGGTCAAAAAAAAGGACCCACGTCCACATGCTCGCATAGCATAACATAAAGCGTGGGTCCAGTCAAGTGCTTTTTCCTTATTTTTTGCGGTTTTTCGGCCTTTATTTCCGCCCGAGAAGCCGCTGCAGCGCGGGTGCGACCTTATCATACTCGGTCACGCCGTCCGAGGCGTAGCGCAGGATGGCTTCTGCGGTGAACTCCACCAGATACGGTGTCTGGCGGACCGTAGCGGGCATCGGGAGAAGCTTCAGCAGTTCCGAGACCTGGGCCACGATCTGAGGATGGTGTTTTCCCCCTTTATAGGGGAACGATGCGTGCTGGGCGTTCTTTTCCCAGACCTTTCCGAATTTCTTTGAGAAGTCCCGGACGCCTTCATAGACCATCCGGATCCCGTCCTCGCGCTCCTGTTTCGGAAGCTTTTTCTCGAGTCCCGAGCACATCTCTTTCCAATCTTCTAACATCACGCTGGCGACCATGTCTTCTTTGGAATCGAAATAATTGTAGATGGTCCCGACCGCGATCCCGCATTCATCGGAGATATCGCGAATGGTCATGGGAGCCGGTACGCCGTCTTCCGTCAGCAGCCGCGTCCTTACGGCCGTGAGGATACTTTCATGCAGTCCTTTGATGATGCGCGGCATGATTCTCTTCTCCTTTCCTGTTTATTTGGGAATGATTGTCTGTATTAGCCGCGTGATGTTATTTATTATGAAAAATGATGAACTCTTCCACGCCCTGACTATAACACATTGTCAAGCCGCTCGTCAACGAATAATCCCAATGGAATTTATTGGTATTTGCGCTTTTGCTATACCAATTCACGTTATTTCATCAGTTTACCATAAATCACCGTAATAATAATTCCATGAATATCCATAAAGCGTTCAGTCCGGTTCAGTTGTCCGCGCGGTTGTATCCGTTCTTCATATGGCGGCTGGCCTCCAGCAGGATCTGGCCCAGCGCCCGGTCCGTCTCCTCGCGGGCCATGTCGGCCAGCTTGCGGTTGGCTTCGGTCAGGACCTTCTCGAGCGCGGCCGGATCCTTCTTCCCGGCCGCTTCGGCGGCCTTCGCGTCATACTCGCGCAGCAGCTGACGCCCGCGCACGAGGACGGCGTTCTGGTAGCGCTCGACGGGCTGGATGGCCGAGGCGTAGACCGGGTCGGTCAGCGCGCCGATCAGCCGGCTGGACCAGTACAGGTTCCCGGTCGAGACGTCGGTCGTGACGTCGCTCAGGTACTTCGGCATCGACGGCACCTGCGGATAGACCGGCAGGAACGCGCTGAACGTGGTGGAGCCGAAGCAGATCCACTCGACGCCGCGCACGGCTTCGGGCGCGTCGCTGCGGATCTGGCAGATCGAGGTCACGCCGGTCCGGTTGATGCCGATCGAACGGTACTTGCCGCGCATGCCGGTGTCCTGATGCAGGTACGGATCGTACGGCGTGCCCTGGTAATGGCCGGACAGCAGCCAGATCACATCCTCCACGGCCACCTTGCGGTCCGGCACCAGCGACCACGGGATGTTATCGCTCTCGGGCGTGAACTCCGCGTTCGGACCGTCCCACACATGCGAGCGGGGCGTCAGGAACCGTCCCATGAACCAGGCGCGGGGCGTGTTGTAGATATGGTCCATGTCCGAATGCGATCCGAAGACCGCGCGCGGATCAAAGGCGCCGTCCTGATTCAGGTCCAGCCGGTTGTCCGCGATGAACTCCCGCAGATCCGCTGAGCACAGGTTCGCTTCCTGCGCGCCGAACGCGTCCTCCATGTCAAAGCCGTCCATGCCGAACTGGTTCGGGCAGATCACGACCGAATCGTCGGGGATGCGGCGGGCCATCCAGTGGTGTCCGCCGATGGTCTCCATCCACCAGACCTCATCTTTATCGTTGAACGCGATGCCGTTCATCTCATACGTGCCGTACTGCTCCAGGAGCGAGGCCAGCCGCAGCACACCTTCGCGCGCGGTGCGGATGTACGGCAGGACCAGGACCACGATGTCCTCCTCGCCGATGCCGCCCGGCACGTCCTTTTCCCGGCGGGACTTCGCCTTCTGATAGACCACGAGCGGATCCGCGGCCAGCACGCGCGGGTTGGACGTGATGGTCTCGGTGGCCGTCATGCCCACGTTCGCAGCGTTGATGCCGGTGGCCGCCCAGATCCCGTGCTTCGGGTCCACGCTCGGCGACGAGGTGTAGCGCATCGGCTCTTCGGGCAGCGGGATCTCCGCATGAGAGATCACGCTCTTATACTTTTTCGGCTGGTCCTTGGGCTCGACGACGATCAGCTTCTTGACGTCAAAGCCCCCGTCGTCGGTACGGGAGATCATCGTGGAGCCGTCGTTGCTGGCTCCTTTTCCTACAAGCACGGTCGTGCAGGACATCTGTGTTTCCTTCCTTTCTGGCGCCGCGCGTTCGCGGCGCGGTGGTTCTTTCCGGGGCACGCCCGGACTGTCTCAGTCGCTCACGTCCACATCCAGCGTGACCTGCACGCTGTAATCCGGATACGCGGCCCGGATCTCGTCGCAGATCTCACGGTACAGCGCCTGACGGTCCCCGACCGCGAAGTCCAGGATCACGTCGAAGGTCATGCGCTTTTCCGCCTCGTCGAGGAAGAAGCCGTGGAACTGCAGGACGCCCTCGCGCTTCATGACGCGGCGGCGGATATCCTCGCGGATGCGGCCGGCTTCGTCGTCCTCGGTGTTGACGGAGTAGACGCCGACGGTCCCGAGGATGATGCCGTTCTCTTCATAGACCCGCTGCTGGAGCCGGCGCGTCAGCGCGTCGATCTCGCGCGCGGTCATCGTATCGTCCACCTCGATGTGCGCGGAGGCCAGATACCGGTCCGGCCCGTAGTTGTTCACGATCAGGTCGTAGACGCCGTGGACGTCCGGATCCTGCAGGATGGTCTTCTTGATGCCGACCGAGATCTCGCTGCTCACGCGCACGCCGAGGATGTCGTCCGCGGCGTCCGAGACCATCTCGAACCCGGCCTTGATGATGAAGACGGCGATCACGGCGCCGACCCACGCCTCGATCTTGATCGAAAACAGCCGGTACAGCAGCGCCGAGGCCAGCACCGACGCGGACAGGATCGCGTCCTGCGACGCGTCCTGGCCCGACGCCGCGAGCGACCCGGAATTCACCGACTCGCCCTTCTTTTTGGTGTACGCGCCGAGCAGGATCTTGACGATCACGGCCGCGGCCAGGATGACCAGCGAGACCGCGGTATAGCTGACTTCCTCCGGATGGATGATCTTTTTGACCGAATCCACCAGGGTCGAGATACCGGCGTACAGGACGATGGCCGCCACGATCATCGCGCTCATGTACTCGATGCGTCCGTGGCCCATCGGGTGTTTCTTGTCCGGGGCGCGGCCGGCCAGGCGTGCCCCGATGATCGTGATCACGCTCGACAGTGCGTCCGACAGGTTGTTGACCGCGTCCGACAGGACGGCCACGGAATGGGCCGCCAGACCGACGGCCGCCTTAAAGCCGGCCAGGAACAGGTTCGCCAGGATCCCGATCAGGCTGGTCCGGACGATGACTTTCTCCCGGTCCTCTCTCGCTTCTCCCATGATGACAGACTCCGTATGATGAAGATTCTCCGTTGCCGGACAGGGCCCCGGCAGC
>CACXFD010000098.1 GCA_902766845.1 uncultured Lachnospiraceae bacterium
CGGACGCGGAGAAAGAAGCCGGCGAAGACGATCCGGCCTTCACGGCCACGGTCAGCGGCCTGGTCGGAGAAGACACCGAAGATATGATCCGCTACACCGTCTCCCGTGAGGCAGGCGAGGATCCCGGCACCTACGCGATCACGCCGGCCGGCGATGCGGAGCAGGGCAACTATGCGGTGACGTACGTGCCCGGCACGCTGACGATCACGGCCCCGGTGGCACCGGAAGACGTGGATCCCACGCCCACGCCCACGCCCACGCCGACGCCCACGCCGACGCCCACGCCGACGCCGACGCCCACGCCGACGCCCACGCCCACTCCGGCGCCTACCCCGACTCCGACGCCACGTCCGACGCCGCAGCCTGAGCCTCAGCCCGAGCCGCAGCCGGAACCGGAGCCTCAGCCCGAACCGGAGACCATCCCGGACGAGACAGTCCCTCAGGCAGAACCGGAGACCATTCCGGACGATCCGACCCCTCAGGTGGATCCCGGAGCCGGTGAAGGAGCCTGGGCTCTGATCAACCTGCTGGCGATGATCGGCACGGTGATCACCGCGCTTGGCGCGGCCATCACGTTCTTCCGCAAGAAGGCCGATGAAGACGAAAGCACCGAGACCCGCAGCGCGGACGGCGAGGACAGCGAGGCGGACGGCAAGCGCCGCGCGAGCAAGTTCCTGACTCTGATCCCGGGCATCGGATCGGTGGTCGCCTTCTTCCTGACAGAAGATCTGGCGAACAAGATGGTCCTGACCGATAAGTGGACGATCCTGATGATCCTGATCCTGGCCGTCGGCGCCGTGGCCGCCTTCCTGACCCGGAACAAGAAGCCGGAGAAGCAGGAGCAGCAGCCCGCACAGCCGCAGGCGTAAACAATTGAACATCGCCGGCCCCCGAAGCCTCGGGGGCCGGCTTTTTCTTGTAAGAATCCGGCCGCCGTGTTACAATGAAGTGATTCGAAACAAGGAGGGAGACGCCATGATCACATCACTGACCCAGCCTGTACCGCTTTCGGACGGAAACGTCATCCCGGGGCTCGGCTACGGAACGTTCCGCATGACGCCCGGCGAGGCCGCGTTCTATACGAAGCAGGCCATCGACAACGGCTACCGCCACATCGACTGCGCCTGGGCCTACTATAACGAAGAAGGCGTCGGACAGGCGATCCGCGAGTGCGGCGTGCCGCGCCGCGAGCTCTTCCTGACCTGCAAGGTCCCGACCCAGTATCACGGCTATCACAACGTGATCTGGTGCCTCGAGGACAGCCTGAAGCGCCTGCGCACCGAATACGCGGACCTGCTGCTCGTGCACTGGCCGCTCGTGTCGTGGATCACGGAGCCCGAGGCGCAGAAGGAGGATATCCTGGACACCTGGCGCGCGTTCGAAGACCTGAAAAAAGCCGGCAAGGTGCGCTCCATCGGCCTGTCGAACTTCGAAAAGGAGCACGTGGAGCTGCTGCTTTCGGAGGCATCGGAAAAGCCGGTGCTGGACCAGCTGCAGATCAATCCGCAGTGCCGTCAGAAGCCGCTGACGGATTTCCTGAAATCGAAGGATATCCGCATCGAGGGCTGGGCGTCCATCACGCGCAAGAAGGCCTTCGGCGAGGAGATCCTGACGGACCTTGCGGCCAAATACGGCAAGTCGCCGGCGCAGATCTGCATGCGCTACGTGCTGCAGGAAGGCGTGCTGCCGCTCGCGAAGGCGCGCAGCCTGGACCATCTGCGCCAGAACATGGACCTGTTCGATTTTGAACTGACCCCCGAAGAGCAGGAGCGCGTCGCGACGCTCGAGCAGAAGCTCGGCCGCTTCTCGACCGACGGCTATACGCCGCGCGGACCGCAGACCCCGCAGTTCGGGAGCTATTGAGACAGACACAAAACGGCCACACAAAAGGCCGCATGGGTGACGGGATGGATCTTCCGGAGCACTTACAGCAGTATACGGATCCCGCGGGCGGACACGTGCCGATGCACATGCCCGGCCATAAGCGGCGCGCGCCGTTTTCCCTGCCGGACCCGTATACGATCGATATCACCGAGATCGAGGGCTTTGACGACCTGCACCATCCGAAGGGGATCCTGAAGGAGGCGCAGGAAGAGGCTGCGCGGATCTGCGGGAGCCGGGAGACGTTCTTTCTGGTGAACGGGTCCACGGGCGGGATCCTGGCCGCCATCGGTGCGGCCTGCGCGCCCGGCGACCACATCCTGGCCGCGCGCAACTGCCACCGTTCGGTCTTCCATGCCTGCGAGATCGGCGGGCTGCGCGTGCATACCGTGGAGCCGATGCCCGTGCCCGGCTTTTCGGTGTGCGGGAGCGTTTCCCCGCTGGCCGTGGAGGCTGCGCTGGCGGAAGCGGAAGCCGCGGCACAGACCGGGGCGGGAACCGCCGAGCAGAAGGATAACGCCGGCCGGATCCGCGCGGTCGTGATCACGTCCCCGACTTATGAGGGCGTGGTGTCCGACGTGGCTGCCATCGCCCGCGCCGCGCACGCGCACGGGGCCGTGCTGATCGTGGACGAGGCGCACGGCGCCCACCTGACGTTTGCGCCGCAGAGCCGGCCCGGCCGCAGGGAGGCGGAGGAGGCCTACGCGAACGCGGGCTGGTGCGATGTGATTCCCGCGTGCCGGGACGACGCGTTTCCGGCATCGGCCCTGGCCTGCGGGGCGGACATCGTGATCCAGAGCCTGCATAAGACACTGCCCGCGCTGACGCAGACGGCCCTGCTCCATACCGGACAGGATTGTCCGGTCACGGCGGAGCAGCTGCAGCGGCAGCTGTCGGTCTATCAGACCTCGAGCCCGTCGTACGTGCTGATGGCGTCCATCGAGCAGTGTCTGCGGTGGATGGACCGGGAAGGCCGGGAGGAGACGGAGCGCTTCGAGGCGCGGCTCGCGCGGATGACCTTGCGGATGAGCGCACGGATGGACGCGCAGGCAGCTGAGCAGACGGATGCGCAGACAGCTGCGCGGACGGACAAGAGGCCGGACGCACGGCCTCGCCGGCTCCGGGCCGGCCTGCCGGGCGTGTACGCCTTTGATCCCTCCAAGGTATATATCGAGAGCCGGGCGGGCGGAGATAGCCTGGCCCGCGCCCTGCGGGCGCGGGGCATCGAGCCCGAGATGGTCACGGCCCGCGGCGTTCTTCTGATGACCACATTGATGGACGGAGAGGAAGAGCTGGACCGGCTGGCGCAAACGCTCGCCGGGTGCGCCGCGGAGGCGGCACGGGAGCACGCCGCAGAGGAGGCCGGAAAGAGCTTCGCGGAGGCAGCAGGGCAGGCGGGCCGGGAACGGGTCGGAGACCGCCCTGTGAAGCCGGATCGGGAGTGCGCATCAGGGGCGGCCGGACAGAACTTTGCGGAGACGGCCGGAGAGAATGCGCGCGCCGGAGAGGCGGACAGCGCAGCCGGCATCGACCTGGCCGCGGCGCTGCGCGCCGCGCGGGAAACGGTCCGCCTGAAGGAGAGCATCGGCCGCGTGAGCGCGGACTATGTCTACTGCTACCCGCCCGGTGTGCCGATCCTTTTGCCCGGGGAGCGTGTGACGGCCGCGGCCGCGGAGAAGATCCGGCAGGCGCTGGCCGCCGGCCTGGATGTGCATGGTCTGGACGAGCACGGACCGGCTGCGGCCGGCCCGATCGCGCGCGGCACAGATACGGACGGCGCGGATGAAATCGGCCCGGAGGAGAGCGGCACGAAAGCGGCCGGCCCGGACGAAGGCAGGCTGGCGGTGCTCGCATGAGCCGCCGCGAGAGCGGAGGAGAGCCGCCGCGGAACGGGTAAAACAGCGAAGAACAGCGCAAAACAGCGCAAAACAGCGAAGAACAGCGCAAAACAGCGAAGAACAGCGCAAAACAGCGAAGAACAGCGAGAATCAGATAAAAGAACAGAGGATAAAGAAATGGAACAGAATCAACAGCCCGGGGCCCGGACCCTGGAGACCGGACGCCTGCTGCTGCGCCCGCTGCGCATGGAAGACGCCGAGACGATGTATGAGACCTGGTGCACGGACCCGGAGGTCTGCCGGTATCTGACCTGGGTCCCGTATACGAGTATCGAGCCGTTTCGGGAACGCCTCGCAAAGTGGGTGGAGGAATACGATGACCCGGCCTGCTACCGCTTCGGCATCGTGCGCAAAGAAGACGGCCGGCTGATGGGCCAGATCGACGTGGTGGGCCTGCATCACGGAAACCCGGTCATCGGATACCTGCTGGGCCGGGAATTCTGGAACCAGGGCTATATGACCGAGGCCCTGCACGCGGTCTGCGAGAAGCTGTTTGCGGACGGCTGGGAGCAGGTCGTGATCGAGGCCGTGGCGGAGAACGCGGGCAGCAACCGCGTGATCCAGAAGAACGGCTTTACGCGGGTCGTAACGTACAGCCAGCCGATGTCTAAGGCCAAGCCCGAGATCGTGACGCTGAATTCCTACCGGCTGTACCGGCCGCAGGACCGCCGCGTCGCGAGCGGCGCGGTCACGCCGATGCTGGAGACGAAATATCTGTCGGTCGCGGGCGTGATCAGCCGCGAGGACCGGCATTACTACATCGCGACGCGCCGGCCGCTGTCGGACCTGACCGCCGCGCGCACCGAAGAAGAGTTCAAAAACATGCTGCCCGACGCGGTCAGCTGCTTCGTGATCGTGAAGACGCCGGACTGCGAGCCGCGCCTGCTGCTCTCCTACGAGTTCCGCTACCCGGTGGGGCAGTATCTGCTGAGCCCGCCGGCCGGCCTGATCGACCCCGCGGATACGCTGAAAGAGGATCCTCTTCTCACGACCGCGCGCCGCGAGATCTTCGAGGAGACCGGCATCACGGTGGGCCCCGGCGACCCGCTCTTCGTGGTGAACCCGGGCGTGTTCTCCACGCCGGGCATGACCGATGAGAACAACGCACTGGTCTGCGCGGTCGTCTCGCTTCCGGACCTGTCCTGCCTGACGCAGAGCGGGGCGGAGGGCGCGGAGAAGTTCGACGGTTTCTATCCGGTCACCCGCGCGCAGGCAAAGGAACTCCTGAAGACCGGGCGCGATCCGCACGGCTTCTATTATCCGCTCTATACCTGGGCCGCGCTGATGTACTTCGTGTCGGGCCTCTGGGAAGAGGAGGCCGCGGACCGGTCATAACGCGGCAGGAGGATGCGGCCATAAGGGACGGCGCCCGGGAGCGCCGAGGCGCGTCCGGCAGTCCGGCTGCCGGGCGGAAAGGAGCGTATGGGCAAATTATTCTTCATCATGGGAAAGAGCGCGTCCGGCAAGGACACGGTCTATAAGCGCCTGCTGGCGGACCCGGAGCTCGGGCTGTCGCCGGTGGTGCTCTATACCACGCGGCCCATCCGCGAGGGCGAGATCGACGGCCGCGAATATTTCTTCATCACCGACGAGGACGCCGCGCGCATGGAGGCGGAAGGCAAGATCCTCGAAAAGCGCACGTATCATACCGTGCGCGGCGACTGGCATTATATCACCGCGGATGACGGCCAGATCGACCCGGCCCGCGGCAGCAGTCTTGTGCTCGGGGTGCCCGAATCGTGCCGCAGCATGCAGAAGGCCTTCGGGCGCGACGTCGTGGTGCCGATCTATCTCGAGGTCGAGGACGGCGAGCGCCTGATGCGCGCGATCGGCCGCGAGCGCGGCCGCGAAAAGCCGCAGTACGAGGAGATGTGCCGGCGCTTCCTGACCGATTCACAGGATTACCGGGAGGAGATCCTTGCGGGCCTGTCGATCAAGGCGCGGATCCCGAACCGGGACCTGGAGGAATGCCTGAAGGAGTGCCGCCGCGTGATCCTGTCGCAGAAGTGACAGACTGCGGACGTGACGGTCCGCGGACGCGCCCGAACGGACCGTCATGACCGCTTCGGCGGCCGCGGACCGGGAAGGAGACCGGTCCGCCCGGGCATCTTCTTGCCAACCGCACCGGAAAAAGGTATAATCATAACGGAAGGGAGGAGGCAGACGTGTCGGGGCTCCATCGGATCTTGGGAAACGAACAGATCAAGGCGTACTTTGAGAACGTGATCGCGCAGAGGCAGCCGGCGCATGCTTACCTTCTGGCCGGCCAGCCCGGCATGGGGCGGCGCACGGCCGCGGACGCGGTCGCCATGACGCTCCAGTGCGAGGCGCACGGGCCGCAGCCCTGCGGGGAATGCCGGTCGTGCCGCCAGTTTCTGGCCGGGACCCACCCGGACGTCAAGGTGGTCACGCATGAAAAGCCCGGCGTGATCAGCGTGGACGAGATCCGCCGTCAGGTGGTCTCGGACGCGGCCATCCGTCCGTATTACGGGCCGTATAAGATCTACATCGTGCCGCAGGCGGAGAAGATGAACCAGCAGGCGCAGAACGCGCTCCTGAAGACGCTGGAGGAGCCGCCCGCCTATGCGGTCGTGTTTTTGCTGGCCAGCGGGGCGCAGACCCTGCTCCCGACCATCCGCAGCCGGTGCGTGTCCTTCACCATGGCGCCGCTCCCGGACGATGTGGTCCGCGCGGAGCTGATCCGCCGCGGCGTGCGGGAAGAGGAAGCGGCGCTGGCCGCCGCGCTCTCGCGCGGGAACCTCGGGCAGGCCATCGAAACGGCCTCGTCGGAAAAGGCCGCGGGCATGCAGGCGCTGATCATCGGCCTGCTGCGGGACGTGAAGGACCGGAGCATCGCCTCCCTGCAGGAGGAGGTCCGGGCCATGCGCGAGCACGGCTATGACGCGGACGCGTGTCTGGACCGGATCGCGCTGTTCATCCGCGACGCGCTGATGTACAAGGCCACCAAGGACGTGAACCTGCTGGTCATGAAGGATGAACTGCGGCTGATCCGCCGCTACGCGGACAAGGTATCGTTCGAGGGGCTCGAAGAGATCCTGCAGGCGCTGGAGCGCGCGCGCGACCGCCTGCACGCGAACGTGAATTTCGATCTGACGATGGAGATGCTGATCCTGACGGTTCGGGATAAGCTGTAAAAAGGAGTCTGGAAAGATATGAATGTGATCGGTGTGAGATTTCGCACGGCCGGGAAGATCTACTACTTCGATCCCGGCGAGCTGGAGATAAAGCGCGGGGACCACGTGATCGTGGAGACGGCGCGCGGCGTGGAATACGGGACCGTTATGCTGGGCGTGACGGAAAAGCCGGACGAGAAGGTGACACAGCCTCTCAAGCCTGTGATCCGCATCGCGACGCCCGAGGACGATGCGCGCGTGGAAGCCAACCATGAGCGCGAAAAGAGCGCGTTCGGCATCTGTCAGGAAAAGATCGCCAAACACGGTCTGGAGATGAAGCTGATCGACGTGGAGTACACGTTCGACGCGAACAAGATCCTGTTCTATTTCACCGCGGACGGGCGCGTGGATTTCCGTGAGCTCGTCAAGGACCTGGCCGGCGTGTTCCGGACCCGGATCGAGCTGCGCCAGATCGGCGTGCGGGACGAGACCAAGCTGATCGGCGGCTGCGGCGTCTGCGGACGGCCGCTGTGCTGCCATTCGTACCTGTCGGATTTCATCCCGGTGTCCATCAAGATGGCGAAGGAACAGAACCTGTCGCTGAACCCGGGCAAGATCTCCGGCCTGTGCGGACGGCTGATGTGCTGCCTGAAATATGAAGAAGAGACCTATGAAGACCTGAACAGCCGGCTGCCCCGCGTCGGGGATCAGGTCACCACGCCGGACGGCATGCAGGGCGAGGTGCAGAGCGTGAACATCCTGCGCCAGCGCGTGCAGGTCGTGGTGGAGACCGGGGAAGATGAAAAAGAAGCCCGTGATTATCCGGTGGAGGAACTGACCTTCCGGCCGCGCCGCCGCCGCGAGAACGCCGCCCAGAAGGAGAACAAAAAGGGCCGGGGCCGCGGAGAAGACGGCGAGTCCGGCGGACGCGGCGACCAGAGCGGCCGTGGGCAGCAGGAGGACCGGGAAGGCGGAGACCGTTCCGGCCGGCGTGAGAAGCGGGAGGACGGGAACCGGCCCGGCCGCGGAGAGCGGCGCGGGGACCGGGATCGTTCCGGCCGCGGAGAAAAACGGGAAGACGGAGAACGTCAGGGCCGCGGAGAAAAGCGGGAGGATGGAGATCGTTCCGCGCGCGGACAGAATGAAGAACGGGAAGGCCGTGAGGGCGGAAGACGCCGCCGGGACCGCCGGGACCGCCGGCGGGAAGAGACGGCGGCCGCGCCGGACGGAATGACCGCACCGGCAGAGCCGCAGGCAGCCGGGAACGTTGCGCCGGCATCGGGGAACGTGCCGCAGGCAGCCGGGAATGATGCCCCGGCACCGGAGAACGTGCTGCAGACGGCCGCAGCTCCGGCACCGGAGAGGACGCCGCAGGAGACGGAAAACACGGCACCGGAACACGCACCGGGAGAAAACGAATGAGCGAACCGTTCAAAAAAGAGAAAGCGCCGGCCTGGGAACAGGGGGCGCTTTATCTGTGCCCGACGCCGATCGGGAATCTGGAAGACATGACGCTGCGCGGGCTGCGCCTGCTGCGCGAGGCGGATCTGATCGCCGCGGAGGATACGCGCCAGACGCGCAAGCTCCTGAGCTTTTACGACATCCATACGCCCACGACCAGTTATCACGAGCACAACGCGCGGGAGAAGGGCCCCAAACTCCTGACACGGCTGCAGGAAGGACAGGTGATCGCCCTTGTGACCGACGCGGGCACGCCCGGGATCTCCGATCCCGGCGAGGACCTGGTCCGGCTCTGCGTGGAGAGCGGCGTGCCGGTCTATGCCCTGCCCGGAGCCGCGGCCTGCGTGACCGCGCTGGTCTCGTCGGGCCTGCCCACGAGACGCTTCGCGTTCGAAGCGTTCCTGCCGGCGGATAAAAAGGAACGGGCGGCCGTGATCGCGCAGCTGAAGACGGAAACGAGGACCACGGTCCTGTACGAGGCGCCGCACCGGCTCGTCAAGACGCTGCGGGAGCTTGCCGGCGCGCTCGGAGAGCGCCGCGTCACGGTCAGCCGCGAGCTGACCAAAAAACATGAGCAGCACCAGGTCTTCACGCTGCCGCAGGCGGCGGACTGGTTCACGGAGAACGAGCCGCGCGGCGAGTTCGTGATCGTGATGGAGGGCGCGTCCGAGGCGGAGATCTCAAACGCGGAAGGCGCAAAAAGAGCGAACGGCGTGCCGGGAACCGCGGGAGGCGTCTCCCTGCCGGAGCTCGTCGCGGCCTACGAGGCGCAGGGGCAGGACCGGAAGGAGGCCATGCGCAGCGCGGCCAAAGAGCGCGGGATCTCCCGCCGCGAGGTCTACGAAGCCCTGCTGGCCGGGAAAGATGCGCAGGTCGGAGAAGGTTCCGGCAGAGAGCCGGGCGGCGAATAGACGGGCGCGCGCCGGGCGGAGCGGCAGACGGAAATGCTGCTTCGGGAGAAACGGAGAAATGACCACAGTCGGGGACCGGCGCCGAACGGCGCCGATCCCCGGCTTCACTGCGGCAAAGCGGTAGCACGGCTGTTTGCGAAAAATCGACGTCCGTACTACAATGAAGACCGGCCCGGAACGCCTCCTTCCGCGTCCGTGCCGAGGCTGTGACATCGAGGATACACCTATGAAAAAACTGCGTGAGCTCCTGCATTTTTCCGGCAGGGAGCTGCTTTATCTGATCTCGGGAAGCTTCATCTTCGCGCTGGGGACGCACGTCTTCGTGCAGCCCGCGAACATCGCGCCGGGCGGCGTGCAGGGCCTGGCCCTGATGGCCGCGTATCTGTGGCATCTGCCGGTCGGTCTGATCTCGTTCCTGCTGAACCTGCCGCTCCTCGTGATCGCGTGGAGGGAGATGAGCCGGAAATTCGTGCTCCGCACGGGCCTGACGCTGGCGCTCTGCTCGCTGCTGCTGGACCTCGTGATCGCCCCGTATGTGCCGGCGTATGCCGGCGACCGCCTGATGAGCAGCCTGTACGGCGGCGTGCTCGTGGGCGCGGGCCTCGCGCTGGTCTTCATGGCCGGCTGCACCACGGGCGGGACGGACATCATCGGCTTCCTGATCCAGAAAAAATGGCCGCATATCTCGCTCGGCCGCGCGCTGATGATCGTGGACGGGATCATCCTGTGCCTGTCGGTCTTCGTGTTCGGGAACCTGGACGCCGGCCTGTTCGGCGTGATCATGCTCTATGTGCAGACCAAGCTGATCGATATGATGCTCTACGGCGCGGACGCCGGCACCAAGGCGACCATCGTGACCAATAAGCCGCAGGAGATCGTGGACCAGATCATCAAGGAGATGGACCGCACGGCCACGATCCTCAAGGGCCGGGGCGGCTATACCGGCGAGGACGCCTACATGGTCGTCTGCACGGTGCGGAAGCCCGAGTTCGCGCAGCTCAAGAAGATCATCCGCGCGATCGATGAAAAGGCCTTCGTGATCGTGACGGAGACCACCCAGGTCTACGGGGAAGGCTTCAAGGATTTCTCGGACGATCTGTAAGACCGAAAGGATATGCGGGGCGGGGCGCCGGAAGGCGCCCCGCCCCGCTCTTTGTTTAGAAACGTTTCATTTTTCTTTTGGCCGTCTCTATGATATGATGTTCATAACAGACGGGAGGTGCTCCGCCGTGAAGATCAAAGTCCGGGAACTGTCATACGAAAAGGCGCTGGCGCGGGCCGGCCGGCCGCATAAACGGCCGCGCCGTCCGAGCGGCCTGCTGCGATTCGTGATCCGGCGCGTCTCGGCCAAAGAACTCAAGCAGGTGCATTTCTCGTGGGTGTCGGAAGGAATGGAGACGCTGGGCCGGCGGGAGCCGTGCCTGATCCTGATGAACCATTCGAGCTTCATCGACCTGAAGATCGCGCACAGGATCTTCGCTCGCCGGCCGTTCCAGATCGTCTGCACGTCAGACGGCTTCGTCGGAAAGGAACGCCTGATGCGGAGCCTCGGCTGCATTCCGACGCAGAAATTCGTCACGGACCTGTCGCTGGTCCGGGACATGATCTACTGCCTGCGTACTCTTCGCACGTCTGTCCTGCTGTTCCCGGAAGCCAGCTATTCGTTCGACGGGACGGCCACGCCGCTGCCGGAGAGCCTCGCGAAGCTGATCCGGATGCTCGGCGTGCCGGTCGTCTTTGTGGAAACGTTCGGCGCGTTCGCGCGCGACCCGCTCTATAACGGGCTGCAGGTCCGGAAGGTGGACGTATCGGCCCGGGTCCGATATCTGCTGACCCCGGCCCAGACGCGGGACCTGCCGGTGGAGGAGATCGACGCGCGCCTGCGGCAGGCCTTCTCCTTCAACTATTTTCACTGGCAGCAGCAGAACCGGGTCCGCGTGAAGGAACCGTTCCGCGCGGATCACCTGAACCGCGTGCTGTACAAGTGCCCGCACTGCCGGACCGAAGGGCGCATGACCGGCCGCGGAACGCAGGTGGTCTGCGGCGCCTGCGGCAAGCGCTGGGAGCTCACCGAGACCGGCTGGCTGCAGGCTGTGGAAGGCATCACCGAATACCCCGGCGTGCCGGAATGGTATGCCTGGGAGCGGACCTGCGTACGGAAAGAACTGGAGGCCGGCACGTATCGGCTGGACACGGCGGTGGACATCCTGGTCCTGACGGACATGAAAGCGGTCTATCACGTCGGCGCAGGGCGCCTGATCCATGACGCGGACGGCTTTCATCTGACCGGCTGCGGCGGACGGCTGGACGTGCACCAGCCGCCGGAAGCGTCGTACAGCCTGTACGCGGACTATTACTGGTATGAACGGGGAGACATGATCTGCATCGCCGAACGCGGCGTGCTCTACTACTGCTTCCCGCAGGAGGGCGGAGACGTGGTCGCCAAGACCCGCCTGGCCGCGGAGGAGCTGTATAAGCTGCGCAGGGCGCAGCGGGAAAACGGGACGGACCGGAAACGGTAACGGAACGGACAGAGGGACCGGTCAGGAAGCCGGTGCAGGAACCGGCCAAAGGAATAGACGAGCCGGCTGACAACGCAGCCGGCAACGCAGCTGATAACGAAGCCATCAACGAAGTCATCCAACGAAACCGATCACGAACGCAAAAAGCAATCAAACGGCCGGAGCGTACCGGCGCCGGCCCGGAAAGGGGAATCAGTATGGGAAACGCCATGAACAACCTGTCGTACGGACTCTTCGTGCTGACGGCCGCGGAAGGGGAGAAGCACAACGGCTGCATCATCAATACGGTGACGCAGGTGACGTCGACGCCCAACCGGATCACGATCGCGGTCAACAAGGACAATTACACGAACGGGATGATCCGCCGCACCGGCCGCTTTACGGTGTCTGTGCTGTCGGAGCAGGCCACGTTTGACATCTTCACGCACTTCGGCTTTCAGAGCGGCCGCGAGGTGGACAAATTCGCGGACTTCGCGGACTGGAAGGCTGCGCCGAACGGCACGCGCTATGTGACGCGCGGTACGAACGCATTCATCAGCGCATCGGTCGTGCAGGAACTGGATCTCGGGACGCACACGCTGTTCCTGGCCGATGTCACGGACGCGGAAACGCTGACGGATATCCCGTCCGCCACCTACGCCTATTATCACGCGCACATCAAGCCGCAGCGCAGACCCGCGCCGGCGCCGGCAGAGACGGCCGGGGCCGCGGACAGCGCGTCCGGTGAGGCGGCTGCGGCCCCGGGAGCCGCGCCCGCGGGGGCGGCCGGGGGCGGCGCGGCTGCGCCTGCCGCGGAGTACGTCTGGGTCTGCAAGATCTGCGGTTACGTCTACGAAGGCGATCCGATCCCGGACGACTTCGTCTGCCCGCTCTGTAAACACCCCGCCTCCGACTTTGAGCGTCAAGCAAAGTGAGGCATGAAGCCGGCAAAAAGGCCGGGCCGCGGAGAACGTGTTCTCCGGCGGCCCGGTCCTTTTTGCCGGCTGAACTTGGCGAGCGCAGCGAGCGAAGTTCCAGGCCGTAAGGCCTGGAACACGCCGAACGGAGCGGTGTGGAAGAGGACACAAGTGTCCCTTGTCATATCGCCCCCTGCGGTGATATACTCTTTTTAGGTCAGCTTGGCACATCTTTCCGGCCGTTCGGCCGCGTCTGCTGCAGAGTTCTCTGCGATCGTTCCCTGCGGACCGCATCTTCAGGCACGCAGGGAGAAAGCATTCTCCCCGCCGGATACGTGGCGAAAGGAGGGTCGCTTTTGCTGAAACCGTTTGACGAGCTCGCGTTTACAGACGACTATATGTTCAAGGCCGTGCTGACATCGAATCAGGAACTGTGCAGGCGTTTGCTGGAGATCGTTCTCGGACGCAGGGTAGGCCGTGTCGTCCGGGTCAGAAAAGATGAAGACGTCCGCGCGAGGTCGGATCGCCGCGGAGTCCGCTTTGATGTATACATGGAAGACGAGGACTGCATCTATGACACGGAGATGCAGAACCTGCCGGAGAAAACGCTGCCGGAACGCAGCCGCCTGTATCTGGCCCAGATGGACGTCAACCAGACGGCACCGGGACCGGACGGGCTGCAGAGGATGAAAAAGAGTCTGATCATCTTTCTATGCAGGTTCCAGCTGTTTCCGGGAGGGACCCGGCATAAGTATACGATGGAGACCCGCTGTGCGGAAGATCCGCGCCTGCGTCTGGAGGACGGGGCCCAGAGGATCTTCCTGTGTACGGTGGGCAGTGACCAGGATGTCACGCCGGAGCAGGAAGCCCTGCTCACGTATCTGGATTCAAGACTTCCGCAAGACGCATTTACCGAGGCGCTGGAGGAAGCTGTCCGGACAGTGATCCTTGACGAAGAGAGGAGGACCGGGTATATGACGCTCGAAGACTATATGTATCGTGAGAGGATGGAAGGAAAAGCGGAAGGCCTTGCGGAAGGAGAAGACAGCATTTACCGTCTCGCAAGGAAGATGAGGGAAGAGGGATACTCGTTCGACGAATTCCTTCAGTCGGAAAAC
>CACXFD010000099.1 GCA_902766845.1 uncultured Lachnospiraceae bacterium
ATTATAGCATGATCACGGACTTTACGCCTACAGTTTTTTCCTGCCGGTCATCTTCCCCCGTAACGTAATATATGTTCCCGAACTGCTTCTCTGTCAGACGCAGCAGGCGCACGGTGCCGGTCTTCGGCGCCTTTTCGTCGATCCTGCGAAAGTGCTTCTCAGCGGCCTTTCTATTTGGGACGACGCGCATATACACCTCGGGCGCGATGCGCAGGTACCCGTCACTCTGAAAAAATTTTCTCAGGTTCGTATATTCTGTCTTGGTTCCCCATTTGTCTGTCGGACTCAGGATGGCCAGAAGTCTCATTCCGTCACCCCCTCCCCACTCTTTGGCCTTTGTCCGCTCCCGCGATTTCCGGCACATAAAAAGAGCCCTCCCCGCGCCGCGGCGCAGGAAGGGCCCCGATCCCGAAGCCTTATCTCTTGGCGTACAGCTCCGCCAGGACCTCCACACACGCGTCGATCCCGAGGTCGGAGCTGGAGAGCATCACGTCATAGCTCTCCTTGCGCCCCCACTGTTTATCCGTGTAATAGTTGTAATAGGCTTCTCGTTTCTTGTCGATTCCCTTCATGCGCTGCTGCGCCTCTTTTTCCGACAGGCCGTACTTATTCATCAGACGGCGCACGCGTGCGGCGTCATCCGCGTAGATGAAAGCGGACAGGCACTGGCCCTTCAGGATGGAATCCGCGCACCGGCCCACGATCACGCAGTCCTCCTTCTCCGCCAGTTCCCGGATGATCTCCGCCTGCAGCTGCTGGAGCCGGTCATTCATGGTGCCGCTGTAGGAAAAGTAGTCCGCCCCTCCGGACAGCATGCCGCCGTAAGTCCACGGGCTGGCCGCTTTTTCATCCATTTCCGTTACGCGCTCCAGATCCAGACCGCCGCGGTCCGCGGCCATCTCAATCAGATGCCAGTCATAGCAGCGGATCCCGAGCTTCTCCGCCAGTTTCTCTCCGACTTCCTTGCCGCCGCTTCCGTACTGACGGCCGATGGTCACGACTTTATGCATGTTCCCTTCCTCCTTCTTTCCATGATCTATACGCTCCGCTCCTTTTGGCGGTCAGCGGCGTGTCCGTTCAAAGCGGATCCTGGCGTCCAGCGTGGACCGGATGGCCCAGACCAGCTCCTCCGCGCTCTTTCCCTCCGCGTCTGCGATGTCCAGCGACTCCGCCGCGCCGATCAGCTCTTCCCGGCCGGCCCCGGCCTGCCCGCGCAGCAGGATCTCCCGCTTTTCGAGCAGAGTGCGCGCATCCAGGAACCGGATCAAAAAGGACGGCCTTTCCGGCTCCGCGGCGGCCTGCGGCGGCGCAGCGTTTCCGGGATCATTCACGTTCACCGATCCGGAATCTTCCGCATTCACCGCTCCGGAGGTTCCCGGCTCCGGTTCGAACCGGAATTCCTGAGCAGCCCCGGGATAACGGCTCTTATCCAGCTTTTCGATGAACATGGTCAGCGGGCGCGCAAACACGCCGCCGTCCCCGTACAGCGCGCGGTAGATGACCAGCAGTTCCCCGGTCTCCGAATGCTGTGCGATGGCGATCACCTGATAACGGTTCCCCTTGAAATGCCGGTAGATATCCCCGGCCTGCGGTATCTTCTGCATCTATAGGCCTCCGAAGGCGTTCTCGATATGCAGGACTTTGTCCTGTGTCAGGCCGATCACGTCGAACCGGCACGGCGTCTCCTCGGGCAGCCCCTTTGCGAGCAGGTACTGCTGCGCCACCCGGAAGATGGTCTCCTGCTTGCGCCGGTCCACCGCGGCCAGCGGACTCCCGGCCCCGGGCCCGGTCCGGTATTTGACCTCGCAGAAAATGATCATGCCGTCCTTTTCCGCGATCAGGTCGATCTCCCCGATCCGGCACCGGTAGCTGTGCTCGCGGATCCGGTATCCGTTCTCCCGCAGATACCGTGCCGCGCGCTCCTCTTCCCGCGTCCCGATCTGTCGTTTATTCTCTCTCATGCTGTTTCCATAGTCTGCCCGTCACAGCGTCAGGCGCCGCCCCGGCGGCTGGCGCTGTCCCGGTCCGGTCCCCGAAAAGAGCTCCGGCTTCACGCGCCGTCCGCCCCGTTTCCGGCCGCATCTCCGAGCAGGTTCTTTAAGAACGTGCGGCGGTGGATCGGGCACGGTCCGTAGGTGCGGATAGCCTCCATATGAGCCGCGCTCCCGTAGCCCTTATGGCCCGCGAATCCGTATTCCGGGAATATCCGGTCATAGTCTCGCATCATGCGGTCCCTTGTGACCTTCGCGATGATGCTGGCCGCGGCGATGGACAGCGACCGCGCGTCCCCCTTGATCAGCGGGACCTGGCGCCCGGTCAGCCCCGGGATGGTCACCGCGTCGTTCAGGAACACGGCCGGCCGGACCGACAGTTTGGACACGGCCTCGCGCATG
>CACXFD010000100.1 GCA_902766845.1 uncultured Lachnospiraceae bacterium
ACGACGCCGTCTCCGGGGGCGTCCACCTTATCCATGCCGAAGTCCGTGCAGCGGTGCTTGCGGAGCGTGCCGATCTCCACGAAGGTGCCGGCATCGAACAGCTTTTCCAGACGCTCGCGGGCCGTCAGCTTGCCGCGGTCGTGCTGCGCCTGGATGCGCGCTTCTCCGCCGCCCAGAGCCGCTTTTTCTTTCTTCGAACGCAGTTCTTCGATTGTACTCATCTTTCTCCTTTCTCCCCGCTCCGCACGGGCCGGCAGCCCCGGACCGGGAAGGATCTTATTCTCGCTTGATATGCGATGACAGGCGGCTATGGCGGACCGCCTGTCATCTTCTCTTATCGGGAGCTTTTGCTCCGGCCGGGTCAGGCCGGCCGGAGCAGCAGCCGGAGATCCTTACAGATCAGACTCCATGGCCTTGCCGAACAGTACTTCGTCAGCCGGCTTGTCCTCCTTGCAGGGACGGGCGACCCAGGTGTTGTTCAGGCACTGCTTGTAGGTGATGTTCTCGGAAGCCGAGTTGCCGCCCCAGGTGCCGCAGCCCAGGGACAGGGTGAACGGCATGCCGTTGGTGAAGGAACCGGAGTTCGCGAGGCAGACAGGCTGGTTGACCATCACGCGGCTGGTGTAGGTCTTCGCGGACAGCTCCATGACGCGGTCCTCTCTCTTGGTGTGGATGCCGCAGCTGTGGCCGAGGCCGCTGAAGCGATGGCAGGCATTCACGATATCGATGGCCGTCTGGAAATCTTTGTACTTGAAGACGTTCAGGACCACGCAGAGCTTCTCGCCGCCGAACGGATACTCGAAGGAACCGATCTCATCAGGGGTCTTCGGGTTCTCACGGACGATGAAGAACTCGGTGCCTTCCGGCATATCGGTGATGCCGGCCAGCTCGGCGATCTTTTCAGGCGTAGCGCCCGCAAAGCCCTTCTTGCCGTTGTAATGGCCGGTCGGAAGGAACATCATCTGACGGAGCTTCTCCTGCTGCTCTTCGTTGCAGAGCAGGCCGTGCTTCGCCTGCAGCTTCGCAAGCAGCTCATCGTACACATCCTCCTGCACGACCAGGCTGTTCTCGGAGGAGCAGCTGGTGGCGTTATCAAAGGTCTTGGACATGTAGACCTTGTTCGCGACATCGTCCAGATCCGCGGTCTCATCCACGATCACGACAGCGTTGCCGGCGCCGACGCCGTACGCAGGCGTTCCGGAGGAGTACGCAGCCTTGACCAGGCCGCTGCCGCCGGTCGCGAGGACCAGGTCGCACTGGGCCATCAGTTCCTGGGAAGCGCCGAGCGTCGGCTCGTCGATGGACAGGACCAGATCTTCGGGAGCGCCGAACTTCTTCAGGACCTTACGCATCAGGTCGCAGCAGAACTTGTTGGTGCCGGCGGTGCGGGGATGCGGGGACATGATGATGGCGTCACGGCAGATGATGGCGTTCATGCCCTTCAGGAACGGGGTAGCTTCGGGGTTGGTGCAGGGGATGATGGCGCCGATGACGCCGACAGGCTTCACCATGCGGGTCAGGCCCTTCTCCGGCCACTCCTCGACGACGCCGACGGTCTTCGCGTTCTTCAGGTCACGGATGTTGCCGCGCATCTTGGTCTGCATCTTGGCGACCTTGCTCTCATACTTGCCCATGCGGGATTCGCGGACGGCCATATCGGCGATCTCTTCCGCGTACTTGAAGCCGACCCAGGCAATGTGCTGCGCGATCTCATACAGCTGATCCTGATCCGTGAAGTTTGCCTCGAATTCCTTCTGGGCAGCACGGGCGCGGGCCATCAGGCCGGCGACTAACTCTTTGTCTTTTTCAGTGACGTCACTCATGGTTGCAAAACCTCCCTGTGGTTTATTACGGGCCTGTTGTTTGCGGCGACCGGACCGGCCCGGGGTCCACCCATATACGGGCCGCAAAAAAAGTCTGACGCATATAGTAAACAGCAAAGTCAAGAGTTTGTCAAGAGTTATTCAAACTTTTAATAAAAAACTTTCTATTTTTGGCTGTTTCCGGCCGTTATCCTTGCGCATACGGCATTTTTTGGATGCGTTTTGAGTAAGTTACGCCATTTTTTTCATCTTTTGGTCTTCCCTGCGGGAATGCCTGTCATTCCCGGGCGGACTACACTTCGTTTTTTTCTGTAGCACGGGGGTGTTTTCGCGCGGAAAATCGCGGAAAAACGCGAACTTTTTTTATCTGCGGCCTTCAAAAAAACTTGACATTTCATGCTCCGGGTATTATCTTTACACTATCTTGTTCCACCTTTACCGACCGGACCGGCCGCTGCGTTTTTGTCCCACCTGCATGCCGCCCGTCGGTTGGCCGCCTCTTCGGAAGCGGCCGGTCGTAGCTCCGCCACCTTTGTCCCTGTCCCACCCGGCGGCGTTACCCCCCCCCTTGGTTTTTTCGTCTGCCTTCTGTCCGGATCCGTTCCGGACTCGCGGCCGGACTTTTCGGTTAGTTTTAACGAATGAGTCCCATCTTTTTAGCTCCACCTTTTAGCTCCACCCATTTGCTCCACCCTTTGAACCGCCGGTCCGTATGATGTCAAACACACTGTCTGCTCATCTCCGACGTTTCAAGATCCGATGATCTATCTGCCGGCCCCACACTCCTGCGCACCGGAGCCGCGGATCTGTCATAAGTAGTTTTTAGGAGGTGTCAGACATGAACGGAACTGTGAAGTGGTTTAATGCAGCCAAGGGCTACGGCTTTATCACGAACGATGAGACCGGCGAAGATGTTTTCGTGCATTTTTCCGGTATCGTAGCTGACGGATACAAGACCCTGGACGAGCAGCAGAAAGTCACCTATGACGTCGAGACGGATGCCGGAAGCGGCCGCCTTCGCGCTGTCAATGTCGTGAAGATCAGCTGAGATCGTACGTAGGACCCGTAAAAGCTTCATGAAGCCAAAGGCCCCGGACCGCGCAGGTCCGGGGCCTTTCCTTATTCTATTCTTCCATTCTTACCACTCGCTGAAGAGCTCGCCGATCTCCCGCAGCCATTCCCGGCCCTTTTCCCGGGCCAGGTCGTACGAATCCCGGATCGTCCGGCTGTAGACGCCGGCCCGCTTGTTCTCGAGCACTTCCTCGTACAGGCCGCGTGCCCGGAGGATGCTGTCCTCCCACGACACGTACAGCTCCGTCATGGCCTTCTCCCCGACGCGCCGCAGCATCGCGCGGTCCGAAAGGGCCTTTTCCAGAAACGCGGCCAGCGAAGCCGCGTCTTCCCGGATCAAAAAGCCGTTGCGCCCGTCCGTCACGCCCTCCGCCGCGCAGGATCCCTCGATCAGGACGCTCGCGAGGCCGCAGGCCGCGGCTTCGCGCACCACGAGACCGTTGGTGTCGAACGTGGACGGGAAGACGAACAGGTCCGCCAGCGTATACCAGGCGCGCAGCTGCTCGCGGTCATAGACCGGCCCCGGGAAGACGCAGCGTCCGTGCAGTCCCGTCTCGTCGGTCAGCCCGGCCGCCTGCGCCCGCTTCTTCAGGCTCTCCGCGTCCGGCCCCTTGCCGATGAAGACCATCCGGAAATCCCGGCCGGCCTGTGCGAGGCGCGCGAGCGCGTCGACGATCAGAGGCAGTCCCTTGTAATCCACGATGCGGCCCACGTACAGGAGGACCGGCACGTCCGCCTTTCCGGCTCCACGCGCCGCGGCTGTTCCGGCTCCGGCTGTTCCGGTCCCGGCTGCCCCGGTCCCGGCAAAGAGCCGGTCCCGGACGGCCTCCACCGCCTCCTGCGAGGCCCGGCCGCGCGGCAGGTCCACGCCGTTCTCGACCACGCGCCAGGTCCCCTGGAACCCGAGGCGGTCCAGGTTCTCGCCGGCGCCCCGGCTCACGACCCAGACCTCATCGCAGGCCGAGATGTTCGCGACGATCGCGCGGATGCTCTCTTTCTGCAGCAGTTCGCCGTGCACCACGCGGGCGATGTCTTCATCGTATTTCGTATGGTAGGTATAAACGATCGGGGACCCCGTGTAGCCGCGCAGGATCCGCCCCATGATCGCGGACGAGACCGGGCTGTGCACATGGATCAGGTCCGGTTCCCACTGCGCGAGCTCCCGCAGTTCCCGCACCGACAGCGGATTGCCGGCCCGGTAGCCGCCCGTGCCCTCCGCGGTATTCAGGCTCGGATACGCGAGCACGCGGTACGGGAACGCGGTATAGTCCGTGTCCGGATACCGCGGCGTCGCGACGGTCACGTCGTCCCGGCTGACCCGCGTCAGCACATCGGCGTAATTCATAACAGCGTTCGCGACCCCGTCGATGACCGGCGGGAACGAATCGTTCATCAGGCAGATCTTCACGGCTCTTCCTCCGTCTTCTCCTCCGCGGCGGCTTCCGAAGCCGTGTCCGTTCCGGCCGCTGCCTTTCCGGCTCCGCGCCGGCGCAGCAGGATCCATCCCGCAAGGCCGGCCGCGGCCAGCAGGACCGACAGGGCCTGCGAGACCGGGATCTGCGTGTTCCACAGGTACAGCTGGTCCGTGCGGATCCCCTCGATCCAGGCGCGTCCGATCCCGTAGCCGACGAAGTACAGCATCAGCAGCTCCCCGTTCACCTTCTTATGCTTCCGATATAAAAGCAGCAGGAGCAGCACGCCGAGGTTCCACAGGCTCTCATACAGGAACGTCGGCGTGACCTGGATGTATTCGACGCCGCCGATGACCTGCACATGCTCCGCGATGTCCGCGGTGACATCCGACGCGCGCACGAGGTCGCGGCGGATCTGCATCGCGAGGACATTGTCCGTATAGCGCCCGAAGACTTCGCAGTTGACGAAGTTCCCCCAGCGGCCGATCGCCTGCCCGAGGATCAGCCCGGGGATGGCCGTGTCTGCCATCAGCAGGAACGACTGTTTCTTCCGTTTCGCAAAGACCCACAGCGTGGTCACGGCCGCAATGATGCCTCCGTAGATCGCGAGGCCGCCCGCGCGCAGGTTCAGGATCTCGAGCGGGTTCTGCTTATAGTAATCCCACTGGAACGCGACGTAGTACAGGCGCGCGCCGATCACCGACATGATCACGGCGATCAGGCAGAAATCCATGTACATGTCCACGTTCTGCCCCGACTTCTTTGCCAGATGAAACGCCAAAAGGGCTCCGCATACGATGCCGAGCCCCAGGATGCATCCGTAAAAGGCGATCGAAAAGCCGAAGACCGAAAAGCTGTTTTTCAAGTGCTCGATCACGATCCCCAGGTGGGGAAACGCGACGTCAAACCCCGCGGCCATGACCGCGCCTTACTCTTCGATCGCGCCGGCGTCGATCAGTTCGTCGTACTCCGATGCGTCGAGCATCTCGTCAAAGGCGTCCGAGGCCATCTCGTACTCTTCATCGGATTCGATGTATTCGAGATCCGGCTCGCCGTCCTTCTCCACGTAGCGGTAGATGTAGACCTCGCCCTCCTCGCCTTCTTCCTGCTCGAGCGGGAGCAGGGCCGCGTATTCGTGCCCGCCGGCCTCAAAGATCGAGACGACCAGGCATTCCAGCTCGGTATCGTCCTCGAGCGTCAGCGTGACGGTCACGTCTTCCTCTTCCGCGGCGTCCATCTTGATGCGCAGATCTTCCTTCATCTTTTTTCCTTTCTTCCGGCCCGCGGCCGGCACACATCCGTTGCAGGTGCTTATACGTTGAAGCGGAACAGGATCACATCGCCGTCCTGCACCACGTAGTCCTTGCCTTCCAGCCGGACCTGGCCCTTTTCGCGCGCGGCCGCGTAGGTGCCCGCCGCGATCAGGTCCTCATAGCTGACCACTTCCGCGCGGATGAAGCCGCGCTCGAAATCCGAATGGATCTTGCCGGCCGCCTGCGGCGCCTTGGTGCCCCGCGTGATGGTCCAGGCACGGGTCTCCTGCTCTCCGGCCGTCAGATAGCTGATCAGGCCCAGCGTCTCATAGCTCGCGGCGATCAGCTTGTCCAGACCCGAGCTCGTGATCCCGAGCTCCTCGAGGAACATCTCGCGCTCCTCGTCCGACAGATCCGACAGTTCCGCCTCGATCTGCGCGCAGATCACGAAGGTCCGGCTGCCTTCCGCTTCCGCCATCTCCCGTACCTGCGCGACGAACGGGTTGCCCGCGCCGTCTCCGGCCAGCTCATCGTCCTTTACGTTCAGGGCGTAGATCACGGGCTTGGCGGTCAGCATGTTCAGCGACCCGATCAGCTCCGCCTCGTCCTCATCCGCCGGTTCGAAGGACGATGCCGGCGCCCCGCTCTCGAGATGCTCCTGCAGCCGGCGCAGAGACGCCTCTTCCTTGGCCGCGGCCTTGTCCATCTTGGCCGCGCGGGCCACTTTTGAGATCCGCCGCTCGAGGACCTCCATGTCCGCGAACAAAAGCTCCAGCCGGATGGTCTCGATGTCCCGCAGCGGATCCACGCGTCCGTCCACGTGGACCACGTTCGAATCCTCAAAGCAGCGCACCACATGCACGATCGCGTCGCATTCGCGGATGTTCGCGAGGAACTGGTTGCCGAGGCCCTCGCCCTTGGACGCGCCCTTCACGAGGCCCGCGATATCCACGAACTCCACGACGGCCGGCGTGGTCTTGCGCGAATGATACATCTCGGTCAGCACGTCCAGCCGGTGATCCGGCACCGGCACGATGCCCACGTTCGGGTCGATCGTGCAGAACGGATAATTGGCCGCTTCCGCGCCGGCCTTAGTCAGCGCGTTGAACAGCGTGCTCTTCCCGACGTTGGGAAGACCTACGATACCTAATTTCATGGTCCTTCTGATCTCCTTTTCTGTCCGGCGGCCGCGCCGGCGCCCCTGCGCCCCGCTCCCGTCAGACACGTCCCCTCCCTGTACGGGGGACCCTTCGGCACGAAACGAATTATAGCATGAGAGAGCCCTTTTCTCAACATCTAATTCCCGGCCGAAAAAGAGCCCGCGCCGGCCGGACCGCGATCTTCTTTTTGCTTTTTATCAAAAACTGCTGTATAATGAATATTAATCAAGAATAGATCAAAACACACCGTTCAATCAGTACACAGGCGGAGGTGTCTCATGGATCTGACTTACAACATCGTACTTGATGAACTTACACAGCAATTCGACTGCAGGCTGTACAGCAGCAACCTGTCGGTAGCCCCTTTCTGCTCCTGTCTTATCTACGAAGAAGGCATGGCGCTCGATCCGCGGTTCATCTATGTGACCCGTGGGGTCCCCCTTTCCCTGCCTTCCGGCTCGTCCCGCATATTGTTCATCATATGCCGGGAGGCCATGAACGACGCGTCTCTCCGGATGATGCAGGGCCAGAGCTTCATCGGTTTTGCCGAGGAGACCAGCGCCAGCAGCGTGGTGAACATCCTGCTGAAGGCCTTCTCACGGTACAACAACTGGTACGAGCAGCTGGATACAAAGGTCAACCAGCCCGGATTTCTGGATAACATCCTTCAGAGCACGTTCCCTCTTCTGCGCAACTCGCTTTATCTCGTGGACAGCCAGCTTCGGCCGGTCAGCATCTATGACAGCAGCAAGGGTATCCTCGATGTTCTGACAGCCGACCGCAAAGAGCAGATCCTGATCAAGGCAAGGAAAGAATACCTGAAGACCCGCAGTCTGAGAGAGGTGTATTTCCGGCACCTGGAGGGGGATCACCCGCGGCTGCTCTATAACCTGTATGACGGAAAAACCTATGTGGGCATCCTGAGCCTGCAGGGGGACGCCTCCCCGATCCGCCCTTCCGACGCCGATATCCTCAAGACCCTCGGCGACTATATCGCCCGGCTGTTCGGCCATCTGGGCGCCAAATACTCTCCGCAGACCAACCAGCTGTGCGACGCCATCGTCGGTCTTCTGAAAGACAGGAAGCACGCCGCGTCCCGCCGGAAAGCTGTCGCCCGCTTCGCCGGCGACGCCGGAATCGATGAAACAGAGGAATTCCAGGTCCTGTTCGTCCGAAAGCCGGAGGAGGCGGCCGACAGGTACCTTCCCTACTTTTTGCACAGCCTCGCCGTCAGAATCCCGGCGCTCGTGCTCACCTGCGAGGATCCCGAAGGGGAAGCGGCCGTCCTGCGGATGAGCTATGCCCGATCTCTGGGGATCGACGTAGACAAGGTGCTCGTCAATTACCTTGACAGTTTCGGCTTTCGCGCCGGACTCAGTGACCCGTTCTCGGATCTGTCCCGCGTCAGCGCCTTTTTCACGCAGGCAAGAGCTGCGCTTCGGCTGTCCCTGACCTCCGAAGACAGTGATTCTCTCAGCCGCTTTTCGGTCCATTACACCGACTATCTGATCCGCGCCCTCACCTCGGATATCCCTCCGCAGGATCTCTTTTCCACGAGCTTTCGCCGCATCCTGTCCCTGGACGCGGACAGCAAGATCAGCTATCTGGAGACACTGCGTGCCTATATGAGGCACCACCTGAGCGCAACAAAAACGGCCAATGCTCTGTACATCAGCCGCAATGCCTTCATGTATCGTCTGGAGAAGATCCTCCCCATCCTTGAGGAGTGCGGAGAGGATCTGGAGGATCCCAACGACTTTTTACGGATGGAAGTGTCCTTCCTCCTGTACGACCGCTACGGCGAGACGGAAGACCCGGGCGCCGATTCGTAGACCCGAAGGAACGCTTTCCAGGTCCTGGCCAGGCCCTCCGCGAACGGTCTGTAGCGAAATCCCAACCGTTCCGTGATTCGCTCTCCGCTGCACAGATCGTCCCGGAAGACCGGATACGGCATGGGGATGCAACGGCTCACGATGTCCCTGGCCGTAACGTCCTCATAGCGCACCGGGCGGTCGCTGCAGGCTTCCAGCGCCCTGAAAAAGGCGGGATAGTCCAGCACCTCCGGTCCCGCCAGATGAAAGATCCTGTCCCGGGACCTCGGGTCCGCAAGACACAGGAGGATCGCCTCCGCGACGTCTCCCACATAGACGAACTGGAACCGGGCCGTTGCCTGTACCGGGTTAGGAAGGGGCCTGTTCTCCACGATCTGCCGGATGAACCAGGATTCCCGCTCCGCGTAATTGTACGGCCCGTAGATGAATGCCGGGCGCAAAACGGTATATGCCGTGCCCGTATCCCGGCACGCGCTTCTCAGCTCTGCTTCCAGCAGAGCTTTTTTGTACGCGTATTCGCCGTCCCGCGTCCCGTCACCGGAAACAAGGACGGGGGATTCCTCGGTCTTCTTCTCCGAGGGCGGGACATCGCACACGCTGGAGGAGCTCACGAAAAGATAATGCTCCGTCCGAAAGCCGGGAAGACGCAGGATATCTTCGATATCCCCGGGCTCATAGGCACAGAAATCCACCACGGCGTCCCATGCCGAGCCCGCCAGAGCCGAAGACAGCGCTTCCCTGTCGTGACGGTCACAGCGGATCTCCCGGACGTTGTCCCGGCCCAGACGGTAATGTCCCCGGTTGAGCAGCGTGAGGGCGATTCCCTCTTTCGCGGAGGCCGTCAGGGCAAAGACCCGTCCCGCGAAATAGGTCCCGCCGATCACCAGAACGTTCATATCATGTCCCCCTTACCCGGCCTGCGATGGAAGCGAGCGCAGGAACGGGTCTTCGATGGCCGCGCGGAGCTGCTCGGCGTGAGCTACCAGGAATGGATCCCGCGACGTGGTGAGCCCCCGGACCCGCAGCTCGTCGGCGAACCGCCGGCAGATCAGTTCCGCGGCCGTCTCCCTGCGGCGAATATCCTCCTGCGTCCCGCAAGAGGAGGCCGCCAGCCGCTCCAGCGCCGCGCACAGTTCCGGCCCCGGCGCCGGCAATTCGCTCAGACTGCGGAAAGCCCACTTATAATAGGGCATATACCGGCCGTTCAGGAGATGGGCCATCCATATGGCCTGCTCCGTGAACCGCGCAAGCGTCAGCGCCGCGGCTACGGTGTCCCCGCGCTGATGACAGCGGCGCAGATTGTACTGCCCTGTCTGGGCCAGCAGCATGCACCGGGCGCTGAGCTTCTGGAGAAACACGTCACGGGGATAATGCCGGGCCAGCCGTTCCCGAACGGCAGTAAAGGCGCCTTCATTATCCAGGAACACCTCCCCGTTCACGGCCAGCGCCAGATGGGATTCCGGCACGGACATCCACTCCCGGGCCGACTGCGGTCCGGCCGGGGACCCGGTGAGCTGCCGGTAAAAGTCCCCCACCGTCACGGCCCCGATCACGGATCCGTAGCGGCCGGGCCTGCGGACCGGAAGGTCGGCACAGCGTTCCAGCAGCCCCGCCTTCCACCCGTCAAGCTCCGCCGCACATCCTTTCAGGTCATCGGGCAGCCATATATAAAAGTCCGCGCCCCAGTCGTGATCGCGGGAGATCTCATCATCGAACCCGAAGCATTCCGAACCGTTGCCCACAAGGCCAAAGGCGAGGCGCCCGAAAAGCTCCGGGAACCTCGCCTTGAGTTCTTTCTCCGCCCTGTCCCGGAACAGGGTCCTGCTCAGTTCCAGTCCCTTCATATCAGCTGGGGATCGTTCGGGGGCCTTTTGCGGTGGGGTTATTCCGGGCCGTACGGAGCATGGCCGCCATCTCACGGGCATACTTCCCGTTCTCGGAGTTGGGTTCCCCGGCAAAAAGCAGCTCAGCCCGCTCGGCGTATTTCAGGGCATCCCCGTTCCGGCCCAGTTTGACGCACACGGAGGCCAGGTTGATGAGCCCGGTGCCCACCATATAGGTCTCCCCTGCCTGCGAGGCGATCTCCACACCCCGGACCAGGGCGCCCTCCGCCTCCTCCAGCCGCCCAGCGGCCAGATAAGCCAGGCCCAGATTATTCCAGGTACTGGCGATCACCGGTCCGCCGTCTTCCTTTTTGGAGACGATGTCCAGCGCCGTCTCAAAATCCGCGATGGCCTTGTCCACGTCCCCGGACATCCGGCTCGTGCCCGCCCGGTTCATCAGCACGGTCCCGTATTTCAGACTGTCCGTCCCGAAGCACAGGGCGGCCTGCTCCATGGCTTCGGTAAAGAACCGGTAGCTCTCTTCATACCGGCTCCGGGCACGGTAAAAACTGCCCAGCTCATTGCAGACCACGGTCCGAAACTCCGGTTCCGCCTCCTTCCGGGGAGATGCGTAGGCCTCCAGCAGGAAGCGCTCGGCCTGCTCGTCACCGGCATCATAGGCTCTGTTCAGTTCCTTGAAAAAGTCCATGGATATGCCTCCTGTCAATTCAGTTCTTCCGCCTGCTCAAGAGAATCATAGCCGTACTGTATCACCGTCTGCAGCAGATACTTCTGCTCCAGGTTCTCTCCCTCTGCCTCCATCTCCCGCACCATGGCGTGATAGAGACGGATCGTCTCCGGAGAATAGGTCCGAAGCTCTCCCCGCAGATAGGTCTCGAAGGAGGTATTGAAGCGGGTGTCGTCCCGGGTATAGAAAGACCGTCCGTGGGCCGTCAGCCGGGGATACTTCCGGAAGGTCTCCACCTTCCAGCGGAGATGGACCTGAATGATCTCCTCGATACGGGAAAGCGTCTCGTCATCCACGGCGGGAAGTCTTCCCCTGATCCTCTCAAAGGCGGCAGGGTCCGTGGATTCCATCATGCGGGCATATTTCTCCGTGAGAAGGTTGCGTCCCGTCTCTTTAGCGGCCAGCAGATCCCGGTAATAACTCTCCTGAAGTTCCTCCGGCCAGGAGGATGCCTGGCTGGAGCGCATGATGTAGAAGGTAGCGGGGTCCTCCTGACAGGAGGCGCGCTGTCCGCCGGCATTGACACCGCTGAACATCTCCCACTCCTCTTCCACGATCTTTCGGACCAGTTCACGTCCCATAGGATCCTCCTACAGCGTGAAATTCTTCGTGGGCGCGCCGGCCAAAGACATGATCGCTCCTTCTCCCTCCGCGGCCTTGAACATGAAGATATTTTCCGCGCCCTTGAAATTGGCCAGATTGGGGTTGGCGGCGATGACGGCGTCCTTCGCCTCTCCGGTGACCTCCTCGGCCACGGCGGAGATCCGAGCCCAGCTGTAGGTGCTCATATCCACCGACGACGCCTCAAAGTGCGGGTTGGCCCGGAGCTGCCTGCAGCAGCGGCCATAGGCGCTGGTGGCGAATACGATCTTTCCTTCCACCAGGTCGACAAAGCCGAAGGGCCGTACCGTGGCTTCGTTATCCGCGCAGGTGGACACGAAGACGGGCCCGTGTTCCTTGAAAAACGTATAGAGTTCGCTCATGAGGTTTCGCTCCTTTCCGGCGCGCCCGCCCGACGGGCAGCCGCGCTCAATCGTCCTCGGGGATGTCTGTTCCGCCCACCGTCCCGGTGAGCCCCATGGCCTTGCCCATGACCTGGAACAGTTTGAGATGCGTCAGCATCTCCGTCTTGGTGGGCTCCCGGCAGTCCATGTACTGATAGAGCTTGTTCAGCTTGTCGTATTTGAAGCTGCCGGTGAGATGGAAAGGCAGAAGATCCACGCGGAGGATCCGGTGCTCCATCAAAAAGGCGGCTTCCTTTCGCAGATTGCCCAAAGAATCGTTGTAGCCGGGAATGATGGGCGTGCGGATGCGGATCTTCTTTCCCATGTCAGCCAGCTTGGCGATGTTTTCCAGAATCAGCTCGTTGGACACGCCGGTGCCCAGGCGGTGCTTCTCGGGATCCATGTTCTTGATGTCGATGAGGAAGAGATCCACATAGGGCGCAAAGGACGCCAGAATGTCCCACTTGCTGTAAGCGCAGGTCTCCATGGAAACATTCACGTACTCCGATTTCAACCGCTCCAACAGCTCCAGGACGAATTCCGGCTGCAGCGTGGGCTCGCCGCCGGAGATGCACACGCCTCCTCCGGCCCGGCGATAGAAGGCCTGGTATTTCAGCAGTGTGCGGCAGACCTCCTCCGCCGTCATCCACTTGCCCACCGTCTCGATGGATTTGGTGGGGCAGACGTCCACGCACTTGCTGCAGCCCTGGTCCGCGATGCACTTGTCCCGGTCCACGGCGCGTTCCGCCCCAAAGCCGGAGACCGCGTTTTCCGGACAGACCGAGATGCACCCGCCGCACTGGACACAGGTCCTCGGGTTGGTCCACACCAGCTGTTTCCGGCTGATCATCTCCGGGTTGTGGCACCAGCCGCACCGGAGGGGACAGCCCTTGAGAAACACGGTGGAACGAATCCCCGGCCCGTCCTGCAGCGAATATTTCTGGATATCCGCGATCAATCCTTTCGTAGCCATTTTTTCTCCCTTCAAAAAGTGCGCCCATGCGCAAAAGCACACGGGCGCACCGGGGCACAGGGGTTATACTTCCAGCTCGGTCCGGGCGATGATCGTATCCTGAACGTGAGGCGCCAGGTTGATGTACACCGCGGAGAAGCCGGCCACGCGGACCAGCAGGTCCTCGTAGTTGTCGGGGTTCTCCTTAGCGTCGTACAGCACCTCGTTGTCGATGACATTGAACTGAATCTGGGACAGGTTCATGTCCGCCCAGGTATGCATCAGCTGGATGAACTGCTTGTCGGTGGTATTGGTGCTCAGGCGCATGTTGTGCAGGATGCGCTGGGTCTTGGTGGCGTCCACCTTGGCCACCTGCTCCAGCACCGTCACGGGATCCTTGCCGTGGCCGGCCAGCGGAGAAATGCCTCCGTCATACAGAGGATCGTAATGGTGCCGTCCGTTGGGAATGGCTGGCGTCATTCTGCCGTAGCTGTCGAAGGTGGACACGGAGTGATACTGGGCGTCGTACTTCTGGCCGGTGGCGTCGGTGAAGCTGGCCGCCTCGGCGCCGATGCCCTCATACAGGTCGTTCAGGATGTCCGCCACCAGATCCTCGCCGTCGCCGAACTTGGGGGCGTCCAGGCAGGCCTGGCGCAGATCCTCATGGCC
>CACXFD010000101.1 GCA_902766845.1 uncultured Lachnospiraceae bacterium
GGTCGCGCCGGGGCGTTTCGGCCACGAAGCCGTCTTCATCGGCCAGCTTGACCGTATCCTTGGCCGGGACCGCCGCCACGCACGCGCCGTACGCATGCACTCCTTCGACGCACCGGTCGATGATGTCCTGCGTCAGGAACGGCCGCGCTCCGTCATGGATCAGGACGATATCGCAGTCCGCCGCGGCCTTCAGCCCCGCGTGCACCGACAGGTAACGCTCCGCTCCGCCCGCGGTCACCGTGCACGGCTTGGTGATTCCGTATTCCCGGACCAGCTGCTTCCCGTACGCCACGTCCTCCGGCGCGACCACGAGGACGATGCTGTCCGCCTGGCTGCGGTCGAATGTCTGCAGGCAGTACCAGAGGACCTGCCGGTCTCCGAGCTGCAGATACTGTTTGCTGACGTCCGCGTGCATGCGCAGGCCGTATCCGGCCGCCACGATCACAGCCGTGATTCTCTCTTTCTTCATAAATAAACCTTCTTTTGAACAGTCCGTCGCCGGCTCCGGTCATTTCTGTTTGTGCCGTACCGGCCGCAGTCATCCCGCCGTACCGGCCGCAGTCATCCCGTTAGCGGGCCGCAGGCTCCGGTCATCCCTGCTTGCGGCCGCCGGTCTCGCCGACCTTCTTGCCGAGCGCCAGGTTCGGGATCGCGTTGAGGTCCCATCCGCTAGTGCGCCCCTTGCACCATTCGTAATAGCCGGCCGACGCGATCATGGCCGCGTTGTCCGTGCACAGGATCAGCGGCGGATAATAACAGGTCACGCCGGTCCGGTCACAGGCCTCCTGCATGGCCGCGCGCAGCGCGGAATTGGCTGCCACGCCGCCGGCCAGCGCCACCTTTTTCTCACCGAGGTCTCTCGCGGCCGCCATCGTCTTATCCACGAGCACGTCCACGACGGCCTTCTGGAACGAAGCCGCCACGTCCGCCGTCACGGGCTCCTCTCCCTGCATGCGCAGGCGGTTCAGTTCATTCAGGACCGCACTCTTGACGCCGCTGAAGCTGAAATCGTACGGCGCCCCCTCGACGTCCGCCCGCGGAAACTCATAGGCATGCGGATCTCCGTCCCGCGCAGCCCGATCGACCTTGGGGCCGCCCGGATAGCCGAGGCCGATGGACCGCGCGACCTTATCGAAGGCCTCACCCGCAGCGTCGTCCCGCGCGCGGCCGATGATCTCGAACTCTCCGTAATCCTTCATGCGCACAAGGTGCGTGTGCCCGCCCGAAACGATCAGGCACAGGAACGGCGGCTCGAGATCGGGATGCGCAATAAAGTTCGCGCAGACGTGCCCCTCGATATGATGCACGCCGACGAGCGGCTTGCGGGCCGCCCAGGCCAGCGCCTTGCCTTCCGCCACGCCGACCAGCAGCGCGCCGACGAGGCCCGGCCCGCTGGTCACGCCGATCACGTCGATCTGCTCCAGCGTCACACCGGCCTGCGCGAGCGCCTCGGTGATGACCTGGTCGATCTTCTCGATGTGCTTGCGGCTCGCAAGCTCGGGCACCACGCCCCCGAACTGGGTATGCAGCGCGATCTGCGACGAGATCACGTTCGAGAGCACCTCCCGGCCGTTTTTGACCACAGCCGCGGCCGTCTCGTCACACGAGGACTCGATGCCGAGCACCAGAATGTCTTTTTTGGTATCTGTCATATCCGTTCTCCCGGTCACTCTTCGTCATCGAACCGCAGCTCCGCGGTCATGCCGTCCCGGCCGGCCCGCGCGCCGGGGAAGATCTGCCGAATCTCCTCCATGAACTCTTCCGGATGGTTCATGCTCGGGCTGTAATGCGTGAGCCACATCTCGCGCGGCTGCGCCGCCGCGGCCATCCGGGCCGCCTCCTGCATCGTCATATGCTTGTGAAGCTTCGCTTTTTCAAGCTTGTCCGCCTCGCCGTACATGCCCTCGCAGATGAAGAGGTCTGCGTCCCGCGCCTCCTCGGCGATGCCGGAGGAGGGCCGGCTGTCCGTGCAGTACGTGACCTTCAGGCCGCGCCGTGCCCCGCCCATGACCATGTCGGGCGTGTAGGTCCTGCCTTCATATTCCACGGTCTCTCCGCGCTGCAGCCGGCCCCACATCTGCACCGGCAGGCCCAGCGCCTTTGCCTTGTCCACCTGGAACTTTCCGGCGCGCGGGAGCGAGATCGTATATCCGTAGCAGGGGATGTTATGATTTACGCGGAACGCGCGCAGATGGAACGGTCCGAGCACATGCTCTTCCCGCTTTTCCGTCAGTTCCAGATAGCGGATCTCGAACGGCAGCTCCGGCGCGATCACGCGCAGGCTGCTCACGATGCGCTCCACGCCTTTGGGTCCCACGATCGTCAGCGGTTCGGTCCGCTCCGCGTTCCCCATCGAAAGGAGCAGCCCCGGCAGGCCGCTGCAGTGGTCCGCATGGAAATGCGTCAGGCACAGCACGTCGATGGGCTTGGTGCTCCAGCCCTTCTTGCGGATCGCGATCTGCATGCCCTCGCCGCAGTCGATCAGCAGGGACGACCCTTCCGCCCGCGCCATCATACCGGTCAGGAACCGGTACGGGAGCGGCATCATGCCGCTGGTCCCGAGCAAGCATACGTCCATCATATCGTTTCCTGACCTCCTTCCCGCGTCGGACCGGCATCCTTTGCGTCATTCGATTCCCGCGCCGGGCCGGCGTCCTCTGCGTCATTTGATTCCCGCGCCGGACCGGCGTCCTTTGCGTCATTTGATTCCCGCGCCATCAGCAGCGCGTCTTCCTTCGGATCCCGGTAATAATCCCTGCGGCGCCCGGTCTGCACGAAGCCGGCGCTCTGATACAGCGCGATCGCGGCGCCGTTTCCTTCCCGCACTTCCAGGAACACCGCGTCGTTCCCTTCCGCCGTCATCTCTTCCAGAAAACGCTCCAACAGCGCCCGGCCGACGCCGCGCCGCCGGCTGGCCGGCTCGCAGCCGACGCGGTACAGTTCCGCTTCGCCCGAAAGGCTCCGGCCGATCAGGTAGCCGGCCGTTTGCAGCGGCTGTCCGCAGCCCGTATCGCAGTACAGGCTCCCGCATTCGGGCACGATCTCCGCCACGTAGATCCGGTATGTTTTTTCAGCCAGGCACCGCCGCAGCTCCGCTTCGCTCCAGGCGTCGGCAAACAGCTGCGCCTCCAGCGCGGCGATGCGCGCGATGTCTTCCCGGCCCGCTCTCCGGACGCTCACGGCTTCGGTGCTCCGTCTTTTTTCTCGCGCGCGGCCTCCGACGCCTTCCAGGCTTCTTCGGCGCGCTTTTCCTCACGCACGCGTTCTGCCTGCGACGGCCTCATATACTCCGGGGCCAGGTCCGCGCCGGAAACGGCTCTGCCGGCCTGATAATACTTCAGGCCCAGGGCCGCCACCGCAGCGGCGCGCTCGCGCGCCGCAAACGAGGGAGCGATATCGGCCCGGTCCCCGAGCCGCTCTTCCAGAAGCGCCCGGTGGATCGGAACGCCTTCCCCGAGAAACAGGATCCGCTCCTCCGGGAAGCGGTCATCGATCTCCCGCAGGATCTCATCGATCGCGCGCGGTCCCTGCGGCAGGCAGACCGTGAACGCCCCGTCCCGCGACGTAAACAGGCCGGTGTAGACCTGGTCGCGGCGCGCGTCCATCAGCGGACAGATCACGCCCTCGTATCCGTAAGCCTGGTAGGCGATCGCGTCCACCGTGGGCACCGGGATCAGCGGCTTGTGCAGCGCCAGCCCGATCCCCTTGGCTGTGGCGGCGCCGATCCGCAGGCCGGTAAACGACCCGGGGCCGTTCGAGACCGCGATCGCGTCCAGCTCCGACGGATCCGTCTCTGTCATGCGGCAGATCTCATCGATCATCGGAAGCAAGGTCTGCGAATGTGTTTTTTTATGATTGATCGTATATTCCGCGAGCACGACGTCCTCGGTGACGATGGCCACCGACGCGGTCACGGCCGCGCTCTCGATTCCCAGGATCTTCACGTATCTCTCCTCATTCCTCTCCGATCCGGATCTGCCGGTAGTCAAAGCCCTTCTCCGGATCCTTGCGGATCGCGATCCGCACCGCGTCCTCCGGGATCAGTTCCGCGATCTGCGACGGCCATTCCACCACAGTCAGGCCCTGTCCGAAGAAGTATTCTTCGTATCCGATCTCGTACAGCTCTTCCGGCTCCTCGAGACGGTACGCGTCAAAATGATAGAGCGGGAGCCGGCCGCCGTCATAGACCTGCAGGATCGTAAAGGTCGGGCTGTTCACCGGCTCGTCGATGCCGAGTCCGGCCGCGATTCCCTGTGCGAGCACGGTCTTACCCGCGCCGAGGTCCCCCTCCAGGCACAGGATCTGCCCGGCCGCGGCCTCACGGCCCAGCCGCTCCCCGACCGCGAACGTCTCCGCCGCGCTGTGCGTCTCGATGACCTGCTTCATGCGTCTGCTCCCATCCTCTCCCGGCAGCCCGCGGCCGCCGTCAGCGCATAGTGTAGAGTATTATAGCACATCTTGGCAAGATGCGCGAATCCTAAATCGTCAGGGCATAAAAAAGCCCCGGGAAGGAAAGCCGGAGCTCTCTTCCCGGGGACAGCCGTTATTTTGCTGTAAACACGATCTCGTCCGTCTGCGTGATCGTCTGATAGGTCTTTTCGTCAATGATCTCGAACTTCAGCGCGACCTCGTCGACCGACTCGATATTGTTCTCCTCGAGCTCGGAAGACATGAGCGTGATGTCATCGATCGCCATCTTTCCGTCGTACACCGTGCAGGAGAAATACGGCGTGATCATAAAGCCGTTGACCGAAAAGTCATCGCACTGGATCGTGACGTTCTTTCCGCTGTTGTTCTCGATATAAAGAAGGATGCCGGCGCCCCAGAAGCTGTCCTCATCAACATACTTCCCGACGATCCGGATCCCGTCGCCCGCATACAGTTCCTTGCCGGCGTCGTTCGGAGTCACGTCCATATGGTCATACGCCGATGTCTTGATCGTGACCAGATCCGTATCGAACAGATCCTCCCAGCTATCCGCGTCATACACGTGGAAGTACGCCTCGATCTGGCCTACCGTATCGATGCCGGCCGCCTTCAGCGCAGATGACGAAAGATCCAGCGTCTCGTTGCTCTTCTTTCCCGCCGCGACCGTTGACACAAACAGGTCCGGGATCATGTAGTTGTTCACGATCAGCGCGCGGCATCCGACCGTCACGTTCCTGTCCGTGTTATTCTCAATGAGAAGCTTGATCCCGTCTCCCCAGATCGTGTCCGTAACGTATTCTTTTGCGGTAACTTTGATGCCGTCCCGGTCGATCAGGACCGTTTCTTCGATGGACACCTTTTCCGGCTCGGCCTTTTTCGTTTCTTCTTTCTTAGGATCTTCTTTCTTAGGCTCTTCCTTCTGAGCGTCCGTCCCAGGCGCCGCTTCCTGTGTTTCCTTTCCCTTGTCCGAGATCGCCTTGGTCTCTGAACCGTTGTCGCTTCCGCTGCCCAGCGCAAACAATGCAAATAGCGCAAAGACGAGCACCAGACACAGCACCTTACTCCACCGTTTCTTCATGTTTCATACCTCCTTGATGGTTCTGTAGGTATTGCACCAGCAGCACGGCCGCTGTGGATGCGATCGATTCCAGCAGGATATCCAGCCAGTCGAATGTGCCCCGGATCACGCCTGTCTTCTGCAGCCCTTCCATCACGGAAAGGAAAAGCAGCGGGAGGATCACCGCCCACCGGCGTTTGTCCGGCAGTATGAACGAGACTGCGGAGCCCAGAGAAAACGCCCAGCAGATATCGCTGAAATAGTTTCGAAAAAAGGCAGCCCTCCCTGCACCGATGCGAACATGTGCCAGCCACGCAGCCGCCCGCTCAAAGGGCAGCATGTCCATGATGCGGCGGGACAGCCACGTATCCGGCCGGAATATCAAATAACCGGCCGTTCCCAGAACCAGCGGGGCAACGATGCACAGCCATATCAGGATACCGTTCTTTCTGCGCATACGAGCCTCCCGTCCCGGATCTTTCTGAACGGACCGATCGATTTCAATATAGCCCGTTTACGGGCAATTGTCAAGAAACGGGGTTTAAAATATGCTGAAAGCAGTTATAATACAAGCAGAGTCCCATATCTTCCTTCAGAAAGGATACCCCCATGATCTCGTTTTCACCCTTATGGGAAACGATGAAGACAAAGGGCATCTCTCAGTACAGATTGATCAAGTTCCATGGGATCAGCACGGGCCAGCTCGATCGGCTTCGAAAAAATGAGAATGTCAGCACCTACACGATCGACCAGCTGTGCCGCATCCTCGACTGCGATCTGTCCGATATCGCAGAATATGTTGCGGATGACAGCCAAAAAGAAGCGGAGACCTGAAGGAGGCACTTCTTAAGGAAGTGCCTCCTTCCCTTTGAAAGCAGGGTAATTGACCACGCGGGTCAGCAATGGTATGATGGCTAAAACAAATCGGAATTATCGGAGTAGAACATGGAAAAAAAAAGGGCTTTGTCTGGCGCCATAGCATTTATAACCCTGATGGGAATCGTAAGTCTGTTTTCGGACATGACTCATGAAGGCGCCAGAAGCATATTGGGCGAATATCTGAAC
>CACXFD010000102.1 GCA_902766845.1 uncultured Lachnospiraceae bacterium
GCGTCTATTTCAACACGATGCTGCGCTGCTTCTATCCTCTGGAGCACCTGCTGCGGGCCCTGTACGGCCCCGGCAACGCCGCTGCGGAGCCGGCGCCCCCGGTCACCGCGGAAGGATATCTTTCCGTGCGCGGCGATCTGGAGGAGTTCGTGCTGACCGGCCATCCGGGCCGCACGGAAGAGCGCTCGCCGCGTCCGGAAGAACGGCGCACGCTGATCGGGCTGGACCCGGTCCAGTGCCAAAGCGAGCTGATCAAGCTCACGCCGGACTGGATGCGCGCCGGCGGTCAGTCGATGCTGATAAGCTGGCCGTATGGGACCCGCGTTCCGTTCGTGATCGCGCTCCTCTCTCCGGGCTCCCTGCGTCCGATCGGAGCACCGGTCGGCGATCCGGTGCTGCCGTAACGCTGCTGCCGTAACGCTGCTGCCGGAGCGGTGCCGTGACAGTGCTGCCGGAGCGGTGCCTCCAAAACGATGTGTCCGGAATGATCTTTCCGGTACGTCCGGCGTACCGATCTGTCTGAAACGCAAAATGGGGCCGCGCCCTCCAAGGGCGCGGCCCCATTCTCTTTCCCTGCGGAGCTGTTACACCGTCTCCGGCTCCGGATACTCTTCGCCGAACGTATCCACGGTCACGGTCCGGATGACTTCCGGCACCACCGGAGCGTCCATGAAGTTGCGGCGCACCCGCGCGATCCGGTGCACCTCTTCCATGCCTTCCAGGACCTTGCCGAAGGCAGCATACTGGCCGTCCAGATAATCCACATGATCGTCCATGATGAAGAACTGGCTGCCGGCCGAATCGGGCGCCTGCGCGCGGGCCATGGAGAGCACGCCTTCCTCATGGGACAGGTCGTTCTGCGCGAACCCGTTCCCGGAGAATTCTCCGCGGATGCTGTAGCCGGGGCCGCCGGTCCCGTTTCCGATCGGGCAGCCGCCCTGGATCACGAAGCCCGGGATCACGCGGTGGAACGTCAGTCCGTCATAAAAGCCCCTGCGAATCAGCGAGACAAAATTGCGCACCGTGTTGGGCGCCTTGTCGGGATACAGCTCCGCAGTGATCTGCGCGCCGTTTTCCATCGTGATCGTTACGATCGGGTTTGCCATGTCATTCTCCTCTTTCTTTTGCTTATCCTGTGCGCCGCATGCGCGGCCGCCGTTCTCGTTTTGCCGCGGGGCGAGCCCGTTCATCCCCACGGGGACGCATGTCCGCACATCGGTCCCCGCACGGCGTCTCAGAAGTGACGTCCGCCGCCGCCGTGGCTGTGGCCGCCCGAGCTCATATGATGCGAGCTCACGTGGCCGCCCCCGCCGCCTCCGCTGCTGCTCGCGCGCTGGATGTGGCGCGTCACCTGTGTCGTGTGCGTCAGGATATCCTGCTGCACGCGCATATGGACGCTGCCGTGCTGGTAGGTCTTGTAATTGATCGTCGAGCGGGTCTTGGCGCGCCGCTTCATGATCGTGGTCGCAAAGAAGCTCGCGATGGCCGCGCCGATGGCCCGAATGCCCGCTCCCACCGGATTGATGATCTTCTCCCAGAAGGACGGCTCCCGGGCCGGCTCGGGCTCGATGTCGATGATCGTGTAATCCTCCGCTTCGGGATCGTATTCGCCGGTCACGTTCTCGCCGTGCTCCGCGTTGGTGCTGTAATAACGGATCCCATCCAGCGCCGCCGTGAAGGTCCCGTAATAATCCCCCTCGATGATCCGGTCATAGGCCGCGTCCAGGATGGCGTTGACTTCATCGTCATCGATCTCGATGATCGCGTTCCCGGCCGTGCTAAGGTAGATCTCGCGGTTGTCCATATCGATCAGGAACAGGACGCCCGATCCGTTATCTCCCTCAAAACCGAAGTCCCCGTCATCATAAAAGTCATCCGCGTAATCCATCGCGGACTTGCCGCCGGCGTCCGCCGTCGTCACGAAGATCAGGTCCAGCGAGGTCTCGTACGCCGCGGACACGGCCGCCTGCTGGAGCTGCTCCTGCTCCGACGAGGTCAGGAGGCCCGCCTGATCGTAGACTTTTTGGCCCATGCCGTCGAACGCGCAGAGCCCCATGACCAGGACCAGGATGGCCGTGACCGCTGCCAGGCGCCGCAGCAGTCCTGCTGCCCGTCCGGCCTCGTTTTTACGGAAAAGGCTTCTCTTCTTCATCACAGCAGCCCTCCCAGCAATGTCAGCAGGACAAAGAGTCCCGCAAACAGGCCGATGAACACGCCGTTCGCGCGCCCCTTATCCACCGGCAGCGTTCCGACGCGCTTGCCGGTCTGGCCGTTGATGGCCAGCAGATAATTCTGATCCTTAAAACGATAGTTCAGCATCCAGACCGGGAGCAGCACGTACTCCTCGTTGGTCTTGCGGAAGTTGATCTGCTGGTTGACGATGCTGACCGACCCGTAGCCCGAGATGGTCCCGCGGGCCGTCTGCTCCGCGAAGCTGCGCGCCCGGTTGCGCGCGCGTCCCTCCATCTCCTCGGCGGTATACGTGAACCGCTCGGCCAGATAGCCGGACAGGTACGGCATGTCGAACGTCTTGAGATCGCTGTAATCGTACGGCTCCAGCAGATCCATCGTCGCATCGTCCATCTTTTCCGACGCGTCCGTCGGGATGCGGCTGTAATCCACGTCCATATCCCGCACCACGTTGAAATGCTGCGTATACGTGGTCTCCTCGTCCCCGTGGCGGACCACGTTCGTGCGCGTGCAGTGCGCGTCCAGCCGGATCTGCGTCCGGTAATCATGCAGCCAGTACGGCACGTATACGCCGGTGATCTTCTCCAGCGTGGACGCCTGCGTGAAGTTTCGCGGCGTCAGGAACACGCCCTTGGACCAGTCGCGGAATTCTTCCACGGCCTGCTGGCGCGTCAGGGCAAACGGAATGATCTTGGTCGGACGCTTTTCCCCGGTCAGCTGGTCCTGGATCAGGCCCGGCGTGCCGCAGAACGCGCATACGGTGGCCGATGTGACCGAATCCGTCAGCATCTCCGCCCCGCAGCTCGGGCAGCGGTACACCCGGAAGGTCCCGTTCTCGTTCTGGACCGTTTCCGGCTTCTCCGTGACCGTCTCGAACTGGACGTTCTCCTGCGGATCCGCTTCCAGCGCCTCGATGGTTGTGATCAGGCCGCAGTAGGCGCAGGAAAGCTTCCCGGTCTCGGGATCAAATTCCATCGGCGCCCCGCACTGCGGGCATTTGTAGGATACGACCACGC
Organism: uncultured Lachnospiraceae bacterium; assembly: GCA_902766845.1. Taxonomy (GTDB): domain Bacteria; phylum Bacillota; class Clostridia; order Lachnospirales; family Lachnospiraceae; genus RUG11204. The sequence continues at coordinate 3,207 of CACXFD010000102.1, forward strand.
TGTCACCTCCTGTTGCCTTGGCTGAGTGATGGTCCTTGTCTCCGGTCTCATTATACCAGTGAACCGGCCGGATTCCAACATCATTTTGAAGCGGTATGCTGATTCCCGATTGCTGCGCCGGAGGCGAACGTCTTCTGCGGCATTCCCGCGCGGCTCCTGCGCCGGAGGCGGACGCCTTCTGCGGCATTCCGACACGGCCCCTGCGCCGGAGGCGGACGCCTCCCGGCACGGCTTTGTTCATATTTTGTTCAAATATCTTTCAAGATCCTTTTACATACTGCTCACACCGGCTTTACTTTTCCCGTTTATTCTACTATCGTAAGAGTAGAAGCAAACCTTTTTCATTTGAGTTTCTTACTCACCTCCTTTTTTCATAATTATTTCGCCAGAGGCCGCTGTCAAGTGCGAGGCAGCGGCTTTCTTGGTGCCCGGAAACGGCAAGAGAGGCCGGGCGCGCTGCAGCGCGCCCGGCCTCTCTTGCTTTTCCTCCCGGCCATGTCATATCTTCCGAACACCGACGAGCCGGCCTGCACCGGTCTGTGCCGGTCCTGCGCCGGTATCTGCCGGCATATATGGGTCCATACCGGTCCGCTCCGATCAGTCATAGATCCGGCCTTCCCGGTATTCCCGCCACACGTTCTCGAACCACGGGTCCGGATCCGGCAGCGGCCTCACGGGCCTCAGCCATGTGGACACTTCTCTGCTCTGCGGACAGAAGCGCACTTCACGGATCCGGTCGCCGTCCTCTCGCAGCGTATAGCGCAGTCCGAGCATCTCCAGTTCCTTTTCTCCTGCCGGATCGTCGACCAGCGCGGATCCGCGGCTGGCACCGCCCTGCGCGATCTGGTCTTCCATCGCGCGCAGATAGACGTACTGAGACACCAGAAGCGACAGCAGGATAAAGTATCCGTCCAGGCCTTCCGTCCCGCGAAGCGACCCGCGCAGCACACGGTCCCACTGTTCCCGGTTTTCCCGGATCGCCCGCTGTACCCCCTCCAGTCCGCGGATCATGCCGCCGTATGCCGACATCCGCGACCGGATCTGATCCAGCTCCTCTTTTAAAATGATCTTCGGTCCGGTCCCGTCCAGCACGGTGCCGATCAGCCTCTCGATCTCGCGGATCCCGTCAGCTGCCTCTCCGCAGATCTCCGGAAGCGGTTCTTCCCGGACCGTCCCGTGCGCGATCTTCAACGCGGCCCGCAGCGCACCGACCTGTCCCGCGTTCAGGGCGCTCCCGCCGGGACGCCGGATCCCGTGGGAACCGTTGACCTCTCCCACGGCATACAGGCCCCGGATATCGGTCTCCCACCACAGGTCTCCCGCCAGGCCTCCGTTGTTATGCTGCGCGCAGACCGCGATCTGAAGCGGCTGCTGCGCCAGATCGATTCCGTTCTCCCGGTAGAGGCGAATCGCTCCGGGATTCATGATCCGAAGCCGTTCCAGCGGCACCGGACACAGCGCCCCCGAGTACTCCAGATAATGAAACGCTTCTTCCGGCAGCCGCGAAAAGTCCGGCGATCCATCCTGCAGCAGGCATGCCGGATCCTTTCGAAAATCAAGATAGACCTTCCGCCCCCGTATGACCGTCTCCCGATATATCAGGATATCGATCAGCGAAGAACCGCTGTTTTCGATGCGCCGGGGATCGAACGGCCATTGATATCCTTTCCGGAACACCGCGCCCAGCCTCAGCCCCGGGTCGGGAAATCCTTCTGTCAGGAAGTCATACCGGTTTCCGTCCGCGTCCTCGGAATAGTATTCCGGGAGGCATTGCTGGTACGTCCCGGACAGGTTCCAGCGGAACTGCGTCGACGCGATCCCAAACTGGGATTCCGTCAGGTTTTTTGCGGCCGCGCCGGCATAGAGCACCGGCCCCATCCCGCCGATCTGTGCATGCGGATATACACTGTCCCGGTACAGCCCGGCTTCTCCTCCGGTCGCCCAGATGATTCGCTTGGCCCGCACCGTCAGCAGGCAGTCCCTCTGTCCTTTTTCGCACGCACGCCGGTCCAGAGCCACGACTCCGATCGCTCTCATCCGGCCGGCCCTTTCCTGCTTGTCTTGGGCCCGGTCTGTCTGCCCGGCCCGTTCACCGGCCGGCCCCGTCTCTGCAGCCGCGTTGTCCTCCGACCCGGTATTCCCGGTCAGCAGCCGCAGTGCCCGAAACCCCTCCAGCACGCGGATCCTCTTGCGCTCGATCGACGCGATCAGTTTCTCACACATGTCATGCGACGTCAGGGGCCCGATCGACGTTCCCCGCTTATGCTCGTCATGATCTGTCTGATAGCCGACATATTCCCCGTACCGTCCGGTCGGGAAAGCTACGCCCAGTTCTACCAGATGAAAAAACGCACGCGTCGACCCGGCGGCCTCGGCATAAGCGAGGTCACCGTCGACGCAGCCGCCGTCAAACAGCGTCCGCGCCATCTCACGCACGCTGTCTCCCTCTGTCTGGCTCAGGCGCAGATATGTCTGCTTATCCGATCCCGTATTGATCGACGTACCGCACCGCAGCCCTTCGGTCAGGATCAGGATATCCCGGATGCCTTCGTTGTACAGATGATCTGCCGCGGCCAGTCCGGCCGCGCCGGACCCGACGATCAGGACATCTGTCTTTTCTGTCTTCATACTCGTTCCTTATGATCGTGCTTTCCGGCCGATCTCCTGCTTCTTTCCTGCGGACAGTTGTCACAGCGACGTCAGATGGAAGCCCCCGTCCACATCGATCACGGTCCCGGTCGAATAGGGCAGCGCCCCTTCCGCAAACATGCGGACCGCTTTTGCGATGTCCTCCGGCATGCCCCACCGGGCGATCGGAAACAGCCCTTTTCCGATCAGGTCGCTATACTTTCCTTCCACTTTTTTCGTCATATCCGTCGCGATCACGCCCGGCCGGACCTCATATACGTAGATTCCATCCGGTGCCAGGCGCCGCGCAAACAATTTCGTCAGCATCGAGATGCCGGCTTTCGAGACGCAATAGGCACCACGGTCAACGGATACGACGTGAGCAGACATCGAGGAGATATTGACGATCGTACCGCGCCGGCCGCCTTCGGCTTCGAGCGTCCGCATATGCCGGGCGGCCAGCTGGCTCATGAACATACACCCTTTCGTATTCGTGTCCAGTACCGTGTCATAGTCTTCTTCCGTCAGGTCCAGCAGGTCGCAGCGCACAGGCGGCGCGATGCCGGCATTGTTGACGAGAAGGCGCACTTCGCCCATCGCCTCGGCCGCCTCCGCAAACACCCGCCTGCGGTCGTCACTGCTCATGACATCTCCCGTGAACCAGAAATACGCCCCGCCGCAGGAATCCAGTTTTTCGACCGACTCCGGATAGCACATCTTCTCCCGCGTAGCCATCACTGCCACGGTCCATCCGGCCCGGAGCAGCTCCTGTGCGATTCCGAGTCCGATTCCCCGGCTCCCGCCGGTCACCAGTGCCGTTTTCACGTTCTTCTCCTTTCCGTATATCGGTGATGCAGTGCCCCGGCCGCCATAACAGCGAGCGACACGAGTACACCGACAAAGATCCCGTCAACGTTCTTAAGCGCCAGCAGGTTGATGACCACCACGCTGACCGGCCCCAGAATGGCTGCAGCCAGTGCAAAACCGGAATCGATCTTTCCGGGCAGAAAGAGGGCCGCACACATCGGGATAAAGATCACGGTCCCGCGCAGCGCCATGGACAGGAAGCTCCACCCAAGGATCAGCTGTCCGAAGTTTCCGGCGGCTACCAGCCCTGCAAGGGCCAGCACAATCATCAGCACAAGGCGTGTGGGCCACACCGAATCGGTCGGCTTCCCCCGTTTTTTCAGCGCCGGCCGAATCAGGTTATTGAACATCAGCGAACTGATGCCAAGCGTCAGACCGGCACAGCTCCCCACAACGCTCATCAGCAGCAGGCCGATCATGATTCCCCCGGCCAGGGAAGGCATCTGCTGCAGAATAAAGAACGGAAGCACCATCTGGGACGGCGTTTCCGGATAATGGACATGCATGAACATGCCGACATAGACACAGATCACGCCGACTGCCACCATGATCGCCCCGCTGATCAGCAGGCTCCGCTGCGTCGTCCGGAGCGTTTTCCCGGAAATGACCGACTGCATGTACGCCTGCGTGGACATCACGCCAAGGACCACGGAAAAACCCGCGCCCATGTCCTTCACAAAGCCGCGTGAAAACAGGCTGAAATACTGACTTCGGGGCAGAACCTCCGGCATTTGCGTATATTCAAACAGGCTCTCGTAATGTATATGGAGAAAAACGACCCAGACCACGGCAGCCGCACAGAGCAGGATCACCTTTGCATAGCCTACGGTCCCCGCGCTCAGGACTCCGCCAAAGACCATATACAGCAGGACGATCACCGACAGGATGACCGTGGCCGGCACCCGTCCAAAGGAAGTGATCGCCATCAGAAGGGCCGTGCCCGAAATAGTCTGCGCCACGATCCCGAGAAAATTCCCGACAGAATTGAGAAGCGCCGTCGTGACGCCGGTCCGGCGTCCGTACACGCGCGTGATCAGCTGCGGAATCGTATCTTCTCCGCAATTTCGGAGCGGGACCGCAAAAATGAACGCAAGCAGGATCAGGGCGATGGTCCCGCCCAGCGTGAACCAGATCGCCGAAAACCCGTTCGTGAACGCAAGCTGCGCCGTTCCGATCGTGGCGGACCCTCCGATAAACGACCCCGTCACACCGCCCACGATCATGGCCGTACCGGCGTTTCCGCGGTTGGAGACGAAGGCGTCCGATGACCGGACCTTCCGGCCTGACCAAAAGCCTAGCAAGATCGAGAAAACAACGACGATTCCCATGCCAAGATACTGAAGCAGGTCCATGTCCTTGCCTTTCTGCACTGTTCGATAATAGAGTTTGAGCCGGCTCTGCGGATGGTGCAGTCCGCAGGGCCGGCTCCCGTCAAAAACCAGATTCAGTCACTGCTCGTCAGTGGGTGTCTGAAGAGTATGATAA
>CACXFD010000103.1 GCA_902766845.1 uncultured Lachnospiraceae bacterium
GCCGGAAAAGCGTCCGGTCCGGTCGAGCCCGGTCATCACGAGAAGAGAGAGAGCGGCGCCTGCCAGACCGTAGAGCATGCTGAACGTATTGCCGAAAGTCAGTCCCACCAGGACGACCCGCAGCAGGCAGATCAGGGCGGCCGGCCCGGGACCGAGCAGGGCCAGCATCGTGACGGTGACCAGATGCGGCAGTCCGAGCTTGACGCCGGGCAGGAACAGCGGAAGGGGGATCAGCGTCTCCACATAGCTGAGGATCATGGCCAGCGCCAGAAGCAGGCCGCCCCAGGCCGCCTTTTTCCCGGACCCCGCGTTTTTGAACCGTGATCGATCCATGCGGGCCTCCTTACTTCGCAACGGCGTCGGGTCCGCTTGGCAAAGCGCCCTCCACCGTGATGACGAGCCGGTGCGGCAGGCAGATGATGGTCTGGCCGGGACGGGAGATCGCCGGCTGCAGGACACAGAGCCGGTCCGGACAGTCCGCCTCCGTAACGGAGGCCGCTCCGTCGCGGATGATCAGACGGTTGGTGCCGCCGGGCGTTTGGATCGTGATCTCGCGGTCATCGGACAGCGGATAGACCGCCGCGGTCTGTCCGTCAACGGAGACCGAGACCGTGAGACTGTCCGCGGGCACGGCAAAGAAACGGCCGGCGATCCACAGGATCAGCGCCGCCGCGAGCAGTCCTCCGATCAGAAAGATGTCCGCTTTTTTGAATCTCATGCGGACATTATACCGTTTTCGGCGGCCGGCGTAAAGCAAAAAAAGCCTGACAGTGGCACGCCGGCCCCATTCGTGGTATAGTAGAGACACATGGAATAAAAAAGAGGGCGGAAACGTTCGTCGGGTGGCTCCGCACGGCCCCGGATCACCCGGGTCGGAGCGCGCCGCGGAAAGGCAGGATCCATGAACCGAAACAGAAAGATCGTCCTGATCACCGGAGCCAGTTCCGGGATCGGGCTTGAAACAGCGCGGGCGCTGGCATCGTCCGGCTGCCGCGTCTATGACCTGAGCCGCCATGCCGGTCCGGCTGTCCGCGGGATGGTGCACATCGATACCGATGTCACGGATCCGCAGCAGTGTGCCGACGCGGTCCGCCGCGTGATCGAGGCTGAACAGCGGATCGATATCCTGATCAGCAATGCGGGCTTCGGGATCTCCGGAGCCTCGGAGTTTACGCGGCCGGAAGACGCGCGCCGGCAGATGGATGTGAACTTTTTCGGGGCGTTCCATATCTCGAAGGCCGTCGTGCCGTTCATGAGAAAGAGACGGAGCGGCCGTATCCTGTTCATCTCCAGCGTAGCGGCCCCGATCCCGATCCCGTTCCAGGCATTCTATTCCGCGTCCAAGGCCGCGATCCGCGCTTACGGGCGCGCGCTCGCGTCGGAAGTCCGGCCGTTCGGGATCCGCGTCTGTGTGATCCTGCCCGGCGATATCCGCACCGGCTTTACCGCGGCGCGCGAGAAGAGCGCGGCGGGCGAAGACGTATACGGCGGCCGCATCTCGCGTTCGGTCGCAGTGATGGAACAGGACGAAACGACCGGTATCCGCGCAGACCGGGCCGGAAAACTGATCGCGGGGCGGGCGCTGGGCCTGCACCTTCCGGCTGAATATACGATCGGCGCCAAATATAAGCTGTTCGTCTTCCTGACGCGCCTGCTGCCGGCCGGCCTGCTCGACCGCATCGTCGGAAAGATATACGCGTCCTGAACCGGACCGGCGGTACAGGACCGATTTAGGACCGATTTTGACCGCTGCAGACAAGATACTATACTGATCTGGTACTGAGCCGGTACAGGACCGGCAAATACATACAGACCCATGCACCTGTCCATCGCGCGAGGTGAACCCGTGAATGTGAAAAGAATGAGCGCCCGGCTGCTGCCGGCCGTTCTGATCCTGATAGGGATCCTTTCTTCCTGCCGTGCGCCGGCCGAGCCGGCCCGGACGACCGGATTCTTTTTTGATACCGTGATCACGGTCACGCTCTACAACGATCCGGACGCGCAGGAGCACCTGAACGCGATCACTGCCCTGTGCGCGGACTACGAACGCCTGCTGTCCCGCACCCGCGAGGGGAGCGATCTGTACCGGATCGCCCACCGCCGGGAGGGAGAACGGGACGTGGCGGTCCATGAAGAGACCGCGCGCCTGCTGCAGGACGCGCTCGATTACGCGGCTCTCTCGGGAGGGGCGTTCGATCCGACCGTGGAACCGCTCTCGGCCCTCTGGACCCGGGCACGGGAAGAAGAGAAGCTCCCGTCGCCGGAGGAGGTCGCAGACTGTCTTTCCCGCGTCGGATACGAACGCGTTCAGATCCTGCCCCTCCATGACCCGGACCGTTCCTGGGTCCCGTCTCCGGCGCCGGCACAGGAAGCCTCGGAAGCGGGCCTTGACGAACGCTTCGGAGCCCCCACGCACATCGTGCGGGTAGAAGAGGGCGTTTCGCTGGATCTCGGCGCGATCGCGAAGGGCTATATCGCGGACCGGATCAAGGAGAAGCTGCTGGAGGACGGTGTGACGTCGGCCCTGATCGATCTGGGCGGGAACCTGCTCTGCGTCGGCTCCAAGCCGGGCGGGGATCCGTTCGTGCTCGGCATCCAGAAGCCGTTTGCGGCGGCTGGGACGCCCGCGTTCACGCTGCCGGTGACGGACCGGTCTCTCGTCACATCCGGAATCTACGAGCGGTATGTGCGGATCGACGGAACGGTCTGGCATCATCTGATCGATCCGGCTACCGGCTACCCGGCGCAGAACGGGCTCGCGTCGGTCACGGTCCTGTCGGACGCTTCGGAGCAGGGCGACGCGCTTTCAACGGTGCTGTTCCTGCTCGGCGAAGAAAAGGGGCTGGCTCTCGCGGACTCGCTGGAGGGCGTGGAGGCGTGTTTCCTTCGGACGGACGGGACGTCGTCTATGACGGATGGCTTTCCGGCTCCGTGACACATGTTTTCCGCCGATTGGCGAATCTGCTGTGAATCGGGCTTCCCACGGCGGAAAAAGTTGCCGATTTAAGATATTGACGATATTTTTTCCGTTATTGTATAATGGTCAGCGTCGGGTATTATGGGAAACCGTTTACCGGCGCTTTTCTTATTTTTCTCAGCAGTACAAAGACCAATCGGAACAAGGAGGCTGCGCATGATCTGCACCGAGATCCCCCAGGTACTTTACTGTCACATCGGAGGCTCCGGCACATGGGGCTGTGAATTTCCCGAAGATGTCCACTTTCCCGGACTGACGGTCCTTCAGACAGGCATGGAGTTCGATACGCCGTTCGGCCGTACCGTCCCGCTCAAGCTGTATGAACTGTCGGCTGACGTGACCGCGGACCATAAGCCGCGCCGCGTCCTGTATGTTCCGTTCCACGGCTGGGCCCATTGCTCCGCGTTCAATGATACCCCCAGCGAGCGCGCTTTCTGGGTGCTGCAGCAGGCCGGCGTGAAGTACATCCTCGCGGACGGCAGCGGCGGCGGCGTCAATCCGCTCCTGGAGCCGGGCGACATCATCATGCCGTCGGATTTCATCGATTTCACGAAGCGCATCTCTTATCTTGAATAGTTTAATCCGGACATCACCCGTATGCGCGATATCATTTGCCCGGATCTGCAGACCTGCCTGATCAACGAGGCGGACAAGGAGTTCCGCCGCGTCTTCAAGACCGGCATCTACGCGGTCATGGAAGGCCCTCGTTTCGAGTCGGCCGCCGAGATTCGCATGCTGCAGGATATGCATGTGGACATCTGCGGACAGACCATGATGCCGGAAGCGGCTCTGGCCCGCGCGATCGGCGCCCACTACGCGTCCCTGTATCTGATCAGCAATTTCGCGGAAGGCATCAACCCCGACTGGAAGCATGAGATCCATGATATCTACGAGGAGACCGCGCCGAAGATCGGCCTGGTCATGATCCGCGCGATCGCCGCGATCGATCCCGAAAAGATCACCTGCGGCTGCATGCACAATTATGTCCATGTAAACGTCGGAGAACACAACAACAAATAAGAACCTGCAGGAACCGGCGCCGGCCGCAGCGGCCGGACGGCCTGAACATATGTTATGAAAAACAGGAGGAACAACATGAAGAATCTGAAGAAGGCAGCTGCGCCGCTGCTGGCTCTGGTCATGGTCCTGTCTCTGTGCGCCTGCGGAAACGGCGGACAGGGCACCACGACGAAAGCCTCGGAGGAAGGCAAGGGCAAGGACTTCAAGGTCGCGCTGGTCATCGGTGTCGGCGGTCTGGGCGACGGCTCTTTCAACGACATCCTGAAGTCCGGTCTGGACCAGGCTGTGGAAAAGTACGGCCTGCCGGAATACCAGCTGATCCAGCCTACCGAGGTCGCTGAGTTCGAAGGCCATTACACCGACCTTTGCGCTTCCAAGGAGTATGACCTGATCGTTGGCGGCGGTTACGATGCCATCGATACCGTTGCGAAGGTCGCGGCGGAATTCCCGGATCAGAAGTTCCTGTTCGTAGACGGCGAAGTGGCCGGCCTCGACAACGTCAAGTCCGTCACCTACCGTGACAACGAGAAGACCTTCCTGCTGGGCATGCTGGCCGCTATGACCACCAAGACCAACAAGCTGGGCCTCGTGCTCGCGTTCGAGATTCCTTCCCTCGTGGTGTTCGGTGCCGGTTTCATGGCCGGTGCGTACTATGTCAATCCGGACATCCAGGTCGACGTCAAGACCGTCGGCAGCTTCTCCGATACCACGACCGCCAAGGAACTGGCCCTGTCCCTGTATGACGACGGCGCGGACATCATCTATGCCGCGGCCGGCGGTTCCGGACTCGGCGTGTTCACCGCGGCGGAAGAGCGCGGCCTGTATGCTATCGGTACCGACACCAACCAGTGCCCGCTTTCCCCGGATCACATCATCGCTTCCGGCATGCGCCTGATGGACGTCACGATCGTGAACGGCATCGGTGAGGCCATCGACGGGACCATGGAGGGCGGCGCCCATACCGAAGGACTGAAGGAAGGCGCGCTGGCCTTCACGGTCGAAGGCTCCAACGTCCCGGCTTCCGAGGAAGCCATCAAGGCTGCCAACGAGGCGCTCGAGAAGATCAAGAGCGGCGAGATCAAGGCTCCCACGACCTGGGAAGAGGCCGCTGAATTCAAGAAGTAAATCGTCGTTTCAACCGGGTGTCGGGGCGCCTCTGTGCGTCCTGACACCTTTTGATTCACCTTCCGGCGAAGAGGAGAGCCCTCTTTGCGTTTTTTTGTTTTTCTGCTGACTATCCGGAGGACGAGAATGTACGCTGTCGAGATGCTCGGCATCACCAAACACTTCAAAGGCTTCGCGGCCAACGACCATGTGGACCTGCGCGTCAAAAAGGGTGAGATCCATTCCCTGCTCGGGGAGAACGGCGCGGGCAAGACCACGCTGATGAACATCCTGTTCGGCCTGTATAAAGCGGAGATGGGCACCATCCGGCTGGATGAGAAGGAGACCCGCATCACGTCCCCGATGGACGCGATCCGGCAGGGCCTCGCTATGGTCCATCAGCATTTCATGCTGGTCGATACCCTGACCGTCGCAGAGAACATCGTCCTCGGACATGAGCCGCGCAAGGGGATCCTGTTCGACCGGGAAGGAGCCTTCCGCGAGATCACGCAGATCGCGGAAAAATACCACTTCCAGATCGATGCGCGGGAGAAGGTCGGAAACCTGTCCGTCGGCGTCAAGCAGCGCGTCGAGATCCTCAAGGCGCTGTACCACAATTCCTCGGTCCTGATCCTCGACGAGCCGACGGCGGTCCTGACCCCGCAGGAAGTCGAAGATCTGTTCCGCGTGCTGCGTGAGCTCAAAGCGGACGGAAAGACCATCATCATCATCACGCACAAGCTCAAGGAAACGATGGAGATCGCGGACACCGTCACGGTGCTCCGCAAGGGCCGGACGATCACGTCCCTGCCGGTCTCCGACGTGACCGAAGAGAAGCTGGCCGAGCTGATGGTCGGCCGCCTCGTCTCGTTCAGCGTCGATAAAAAGCCGCTGGCCGAGGACCGCCCGGTCAAGATGCGCCTTGAGCATATCACGTACAAAAAGGGCAACAAGACGATCCTGAACGATCTGTCCCTGACCGTCCGCGGCGGCGAGATCCTCGGAATCGCCGGTGTGGAAGGAAACGGCCAGACGGAGCTGATCGAAGTGCTGACCGGGATCCTTTCGGATTATGACGGCACGCTGACGGTCGGGACCAAAGACCTGTCCCGCGCCGGGGCGGAAGAGATGCTCAAATATGTCGGGCATATCTCCAGCGCCGTCAATGCCAATAAGATGCTGCACTATGTCGGCCATATCCCGGAGGACCGCGGCAAACGCGGCTTCATCCGGAATTTCACCAATGCGGAAAACCTGATCCTGGGCTATCATACACGCCCGGATTATATGAATAAAAACGGTACGATGCGCCTCGGCCGGATCGAAGAACTCACGAAAGAAGCCATCGAGACCTACGATATCCGGACCGAAGGACCGGAACAGCTGACCGGATCTTTGTCCGGCGGCAACCAGCAGAAGCTGATCGTGGCGCGCGTCCTGGAGCACCAGACCGGGATCGTGCTGGCCGCCCAGCCGACCCGCGGCGTGGATATCGGCGCGATCGAACACATCCACGGGGAACTCGTCAAGCTCCGGGACGCCGGCGTGGCCGTGATCCTGGTCTCGGCGGACCTGGACGAGATCGTCAAACTGTCCGATGAGATTGCCGTGATCTACGAAGGAGAGATCGTGACGCGCAAGAGCGCCGATCAGTTTACGGAAACGACGCTGGGCTCCTATATGCTGGGCCATCTGCGGGACGAGGAGGTGGAAGCGTGAAGCAGCTGAAGAAATTCATCGTACGGAGCGAGATCCATTATTCACTGATCGCGCTGCTGTTCTCCGTGATCATCTCTTCGATCATCATCGTCGTGGCAGGCTATTCCCCGCTGACCGCATACGGCGCGCTCTTAAAGAGCGCCTTCGGAAGCGGCTACTATCTGGCGCAGACGCTCGGTACGGCCATCCCGCTGATCTTTTCCGGCCTCGCGATGATGATCGCATCCAAGGTCGGCGTGTTCAACATCGGTATCGAAGGCCAGATCATCATCGGCGCGTTCCCGGCCGCCCTGGTGGGCGCTTATGTCAAGGGCCTGCCGGCCGTGATCCACATCCCGCTGTGCCTGCTGGTCGGCATGGTCTGCGGCGGCCTCTGGGCCCTGCTGGCCGCGTTCCTGCGCAACCGTCTGCAGATCAACGAGGTCATCCTGACGATCATGCTCAACTACGTGGCCCTGTACCTGGTGGATTATCTGGTGAACTACCAGTTCCGTGCGGAAGGGCGCGTCGTCAAGACCGTGGACATCCAGGAGAGCGCCCGTCTGACCACGCTGGTCCCGCACTCGCGCCTGTATTCCGGAATCTTTCTCGCCGTTGCGGCTACGGCCATCCTGTGGTTCGTGCTGCAGCGCACGAAGTTCGGCTATGAACTGCGGGCGGTCGGCCAGAACGCGGACGCGGCGGAGGCGGCCGGAATCAACAAAAAGAAATATGTTCTCTGGGCGATGTTCCTCTCCGGAGCTCTGGCCGGTCTGGCCGGCGCCGGGGAAGTGATGGGCATCTACGGCTACTACATCTCGAATATGACGACCGGCTACGGCTTTACCGGTATCGCGATCGCCACGATGGGCCGGAACACGCCGCTCGGCACGTTCGTGTCGGCCCTGCTGTTCGGAGCGCTCCGCAACGGCGCCACCGGCATGAACCGTTCGACCCCGATCCCGGGCGAGTTCATCACGGTCCTGCAGGCCCTCGTGATCCTGTTCGTATCGACGCCCGGCATCGTCCGGTATATCCAGCGCCAGATCCGCGTAAGCAAAGAGAGAAAAGCCGAAAAGGCGGAAAAAGCCAAGAAGGAGGCAGCCTGATGGATTTCGTGTTAAGTCTGTTGGCGGGTACGATCCGCGTA
>CACXFD010000104.1 GCA_902766845.1 uncultured Lachnospiraceae bacterium
CCCTGACCACCCGTGAACTGGCCCGCATGATCAAGCGCGCCGGCATCGTCTTCAACGAGCTGCCGGACGAAGAGTGCGATCCGGCCCTCGGCATCGCCTCCGGCGCCGGCCATATCTTCGGCGCGACCGGCGGTGTCATGGAAGCGGCCCTGCGTACCGTGGCGGAGATCGTGACCGGCAAGAGCCTGGAGCGTCCGGAATTCCATGAGGTCCGCGGCGTCGAGGCCATCAAGGAAGCCGAATACGATCTGGCCGGCACCAAGGTCAAGGTCGCGGTCACCAGCGGCCTGCGCAACGCGGCGGCCCTGCTGGACAAGATCAAGGCCGGCGAAGCGGATTATCAGTTCGTCGAAGTCATGGCCTGCCCCGGCGGCTGCGTCAACGGCGGCGGCCAGCCTCACCAGCCCGGCTACGTCCGCAACTTCACGGATCTGCGTGCGGAGCGCGCGAAGGCCCTGTACTCTGAGGACGAGGCCATGACCCTTCGCAAGAGCCATGAGAACCCGGTCGTCAAGGAAGTCTATAAGGAGTTCCTGGAGAAGCCCGGCAGCCATAAGGCTCACGAGATCCTGCACACCACGTATGTGAACCGCGGACTGTAAAAAGAAACGGATCTAACCGCTTCGGAAGGGCTGCTTCAGATGCCGTGACCCGCTGAGAACGCGGGATCGTGCGGAAGAATAAGCCGTTCCGGTTCGTCCGGTCATCGGCCGGAAAAAGGACCGCCGCTCTGAGAGATCAGGGCGGCGGTTTCTTTATAGGGGGGAGAGTATGGCAAAGAACGACGACGTGACGATCCAGGCCAAGGCGGAGACCGTAGAGGGAGAAAAGGCCAAAGCGCAGCAGAAGGACGCGGAAAAGATCCGCGAGAAGGCCGCCGAAGCCGCCCGAAAGGCCGATGAAGCGCATGCCGAGGCCGAGCGCAGGCGCGAGGAAGCCGAAAAGGAAAAGAAGCGTCTCGAGGAAGAACGCCGCAAGGCGGCGGAGGAAGCCGCGAAGAAGGCCGAGGCAGAGGCCAAGGCCGCCGCGGAGGCGGCCGCCAAAGCGCAGAAAGAGGCGGAAGACCGCAACCAGCAGGTCCTCGCGGCGGCCGGGACGCTCCTGGCCGGCGCCGCCGGAGCGGCCGCCAAGTCCAAGACGACCGGATCGTTCCTGAAGGGACTCGTGGCCGGCGTGCTGGTCGGCGCGATCGTGATGTTCCTGATCCTGAAGGGGCTGGGCGGGGGCCTGGGGCCGCAGTTGCCTACGATATCGCCGTTTGCGCCCAATGAAGCGCTCGAGACCGCGGACGTGGTGCTCGAGACGAACGCGGTCACGTTCACGGCCGCGGACTTCCAGGAGGCCGTCCTCGGCGGCTGCTCCGAGCACCAGGAGCTGATCGTGATGGAGCAGGAGCTGGCCATTCCGACCACGGTCACGAAAGCCGGCCTCGGAGGCCTTTCGATCTTCACCAAGATGAAGACGATCACCTATCACGGCAGCGGCATCTATACCGTGGACCTGAGCCGCATGGACGCGGACCATATCGATGTGTCCGAAGCCGAGCGGACCGTGACCGTGCGCATCCCGCACGCTTCGCTCCAGTACGTGGTGCCGGACATGAGCGCCACGGAATTCGAGGACACCGAGAAGGGCCTGCTGGCCTTCGGCGACATCAAGCTGACGGCCGAGCAGCAGAAGGAGCTCGAGGTGTCGGTCACCGAATCGATGCGCGAGCGTCTGACGCAGCCCGACATGTTCGCGCTCGCGGACGAGTACGCAACGCTCAAGACCTGGGAGATCTTCCAGCCGCTGATCAGCGCGGTATCGCCCGAGTACAAAGTGGTGGTGACGTTCGAGTAAAGGCCGGAAGATCATCAGACGAGCTGTCGGGGCCGGCCGGATGTGCGGCCGGGCGACGCGGCTTGACCGCTGCCGGTAAAGGCAGCAAGGCCGCGGCCGGGAAACAGCCGGAACAGGTTCGGACAGACGGCCGGCCCCGAACGGGGCCGGCCGTATCGGAGGAAGCGAATGAAAGAGATCGACAAGATCGCCCTGATCCATGTGAGGGACGGAAAGATCCTGAGCTCCCGCACGCGCGGGAAGGACACCTGGTACATCCCGGGCGGGAAGCGCGAGCCCGGCGAGACCGACGTGCAGACGCTGGTCCGCGAGATCCGCGAGGAACTGTGCGTTGCGATCCGGCCGGAGTCGGTCCGCCCCTACGGCGTCTTTACCGCACAGGCGCATGGCCACGCGGAGGGCGTCCTCGTGCGCATGACCTGCTACGAGGCGAAGTATGACGGGATCCCGCAGCCCGGCCACGAGATCGAGGAGATCGGCTGGCTGTCATACGAAGGCCGGGAGCGGAGCTCCCCGGTGGACCGGCTGATCTTTGACGATCTGCGGGAAAAGGGGAGGCTGTGAAGAAGAGCAGCCGGGACGGATGTCCCGACTGCTCTTCTTATGCGTGCGGCCATTTACAGGATCGCAGCGGCCTGCAACCGTTATTGATCCAGCTTCTCCGACGCCTTCGCGAGCTCTTCGATGATCGCGATATGCTGGGGGCAGGCGCTCTCGCACTGGCCGCAGCCGATGCAGTCGCGCGCGCGGCCGGAGCCGAGGGTGACCTGGCCCTGATAGTAGAAGTGCGGGCGGTTGTGCTCGCCGAAGGTCAGGATCTGATTATAGGCAAGGAACACGTCCGGGATGCGGATTCCCATCGGACAGCCGTCCACGCAGTAGCGGCATCCGGTGCAGGGCACGGTCGGGACCGACAGCAGGATCCCGCGGGTCTTGCGGAGCGCGTCCAGTTCGATGCGGGTAAGGGGTTGCGGATCGTCGAAGACGGCAGCGTTGTCCGTGAGCTGCTCCGGCGCGTTCATGCCGGACAGGACCATGCGCACGCCGGACAGGCCGGCCGCAAAGCGCAGGGCCCAGGAGGCCGGGGACGCATCGGGCTGCAGCGCCCGGAGCGGCTCGGCAGCCGCAGGCGGCAGTGAGGCCAGGATCCCGCCCTTGACCGGCTCCATCACGACCACGTCCACATCGTGCCGGCGCGCGGTCTCGTAATTGCTCTCCGCCCAGACCACATCGCTGTTCCAGTCCACGTAGTTGAGCTGGAGCTGGACAAAGTCCACTTCGGGGTGCTCGGTCAGCAGGCGGTCCAGCAGGTCGGGACGGCCGTGGAACGAGAACCCGAACGCGCCGATCTTGCCCTCTTCCTTCATGCGCGCGCCGAATTCCCAGCACCCGTAGTCTTCATAGATGGTGCCGCGCGATTCCTGGACACTGTGCAGCAGGTAGTAATCAAAATAGTCGACGCCGCAGCGCGCGAGCTGGTCCGCGAACATATCCGCAGGCAAGTAGTCGGGCCGGAGTTTCCAGCCGGCCATCTTGGTCGCGATCCGGTAGCTTTCGCGCGGGTGGCGCTCGGCCACGGCCCGGCGGAAGGCTTCTTCGGAGCCCTCGTAGACATAGGCCGTGTCAAAGTAGGTGTAGCCGCGGGCCAGGAACTCGTCCGCCAGCTGGCAGACCTTGTCGAGGCAGATCTCGCCGTTTTCCTTGGGCAGGCGCATCAGGCCGAAGCCCAGTTTCTTGTCGGGCCAGGTGGTCATGTGTCGAGTCCTCCTTATACGCAGAATGGGAACAGTCTGATTATGGTCTGCCAAAAAACTTACCGTGAAAGGCCCGTGCAGTCATGCGCGGGCCTCTCTTCTGTTTGTTGGAGCAGTTTCTTTGGCCTATACGGCCCCTTTTCAAAGCACTTCTGAATAGTATTCTTCCGAATGGAAATAATCGACGATCAACTGCTTGACTTCTGACACAGCCGGACGAATGTCTCCGGTCCGCCAGTAGATGGAGCGGCTGATCGTACACCAGGGCTCTTCAAGCTGTATGATTCGGTAGCGGTCTCTGTAATAGGGCTTTTCTTTCTGGATGAACAGTTGGTAGGATTCCTCCGTCAGCAGGGTGATGTAATCGTTGATGTAGATGGATTTGAGGATATCGCCCAGACGGTCTCCCTTGAACATGATTCGCGGGGAGAAGCCGGCAGAACTGCAAATAGCTTCCATGCGGCGGCGTGGCCCGGTCTTTTCGCGAAACGTCGCAAAATTGCAGTTTTTAAGCGAAAAAATGCTGACATGTTCGTTCTGGGCCAACGGATGCTCCCGCGAGACGATCGCGGCCATGCGTTCCGAAGTCAGGACTTCACTCGAGAGCGCAGGGGAATGAATCGGCATCGATGTGATGCAAAGGTCGATGTTTTTGGAAATGAACTTTGCGATGATCCGGTCTTCTGAATCGTGAATAGAATTCAGAGACAGGTTGATCTTGCTTGCGAGGATCTGTTCAAGCAGGCCCGGAAAGAGCTCCAGCGGCGGTGACAGCAGCTGCACGGAGCGCTCCTGGGCTTCTTTCATGGATTGAAGCTGCTGGGCGGCAGCATCGAACTGGGCGAGGATATTCTCTGTATACTGGAGAAAGACCTCGCCATATTCATTCAGGACGATGCTGCGGCCATGACGGTCGAACAGCAGAACGCCCAGCTCTGCCTCCAGTCGCTTGATTGAGGAGGACAGGGCAGGTTGAGTAATATTGAGCTGTTCCGCCGCGCGTGTCATTTGTTCGAGATGAGCTGCGACTTGGAAGTATTCGAGCTGTTGTTTATCCATAACGGACGATCCTTCCCACGTGGAGAACGACACCTGCACATGATCGATAAATAAATTTTATCACGTTATAAGGAAAAGCGCAAGTGGGTTCGGACGTTATCAGCCGGTTTTTGATTTCCAATTGGACAGGATGACGGCATACAGGTAAGATGAGGTTACAGAATAACCGGCAAACCGCACAAGGAATCTGCGCGACCGGTACTATAGTTGAGCACCTTTGATAATATGTTGACAAGCGAAAGGAGATGCTGTCTATGGGAGAGAAAATCACCCACATCATGGATGTTCCGTTTCAGGAAGCTCGAGAAGGGACTAAATGGCGCATCCTTCAGCTCGATCCGAGAAATGCATGTCCTTCCTCTCTGATCGGAAATGCGGCCTGGTTTTACGGTGCGGAGGATCCGAAGAAAGCGGAGCATAAGCACAATATCGGAGAAGTGGTCGCCTATTTCGGTTCAGACTGGGAGCATCCGGAAAAGATGAACGGCCAGGTGACCATCTGGATGAAGAAAGAGAAACATGTCTTCGACAAGAGCTTCATGATGTATGCGCCTCCCGGCGATGAACACTGCCCATACACGATCGATGCTGTTGACCGTCCGCTTTATCATACGGCGTATCCGATCGGGCGCGGCATCAAGTCCGAGCGTTTCCCGGAAGCTGTTGTGGAAGAGGAAGAACGTTCCGAACCGCAATACGACGCCTGCTTTATTACGGATGCCGAAGGCCGTAAGAAACCGCTGCTGGACGGAGAAGTCCCGATCCTGCACCTGGATGACGAGAAATACGAAAAGGCGCCGACAATCGATCTGTCCTGGCTGACGAAGGGCGACGTCACGGTCGTCGAAGAACGAGTTCAGGAAAAGGACGAACAGTATCTGTTCATGGGCTCTGATTGGGAGAACGCTCTGAAGCTGCATGCGTCCGTCACCGTCACGGTGAACGGAGACACCTATGAACTGGATCATCCGGCGTATATCTGGGCCCCGAAGGGTACGCGTTTGGAGATCAAAGTCGGAGCGCTCGAAGCTCCGGTCATGCTGTCGGTCTGCAGCCCGTCCGATGCCGATCCTTGGTATCCGGAGTTCAAGCAGGTAAAGACCGCATAAGGAAGGATACACTGCCGTATCACATAAACCTTCATCAGAAGAAAGGAAAAAGCTATGTCACCTCAAATGTACCTGATCATCATCGTTGTGGCGCTGTTCGTCGCCATCGGCGTTGGCTGGAAGACCGGCAAGAACATCGGTTACTGGTCCATTGCCTTTGCGTACGTGCTGGGCGTGTTCGTGTTCGGACTGACGACGAAGGACGTTCTGAGTGCCTATCCGTCCGGCCTGCTGATCACCTTGATCGCGATCATGGCCTTCTATAACTACGCGAATGCTAACGGCGCCATGGGGCTGCTGGCTCGCAAGATCCTGTATCCGATGCGCAATTCCGTGCGGCTTCTGCCTGTTGGCTGCTTCCTGGTCGGCTGGGGCATGTCCGCAATCATCGGTTCTTCGGCTGTGACCGCGTTTTACCCGGTCATCATCTACACGATCGCTCTGACGGCAGGCTGGGATCCGATCATCATGACGATCGCTTCCTGCTTCGGCAACATCGCCGGCGCTTCGATGCCCTGGTCACAGACCGGTGCCATCATGAAGGGCATTCTGAAGGATATGGAATGGGCCGAAAACATGGAACTCTACACGGCCAAGACTGCTATCCTGATCACGATCGCAATGCTTGCTTTCTTTATTCTGGCTTACATCTTTACCGGCTCTTACAAGATCAAAAAGGTCGAGATGGACAAGCCCGAAGCGTTCAACGCCATCCAGAAGAAGACCCTTGCCGTGGTCACCATCGTTGCCCTGTTCATGATCGTGCCATCGATCGGTAAGTTCATGTTCCCGGGTACCTGGCTGGCCAAGCAGGCTGCAAAGTTTGATCTGGGCCTTATCTGCTACTGCGGTGCTCTGATCTGCGGTATCCTGAACCTCGGCGACGAGAAGGCCATCATCAAGTCCATCCCGATGGGATCCTTCATCATGATCATGGGCTGCGCCACGCTGGTCGGTCTGGCCAAGACGGTCGGCGCCACGGACTTCCTGGGCGGCTTCATCTCTGAGTCGGTTCCGAAGTTCCTGATCGGACCGATGCTGGTCCTGATCTGCGGTATCCTGTCGTTGTTCTCCTCCTATACGACGGTCATTGCCGTTATGTTCCCGGTACTGCCGGCTATCGCCGCTGCGTCCGGACTGAGCCCTGTTTATCTGCTTTGCTGCACGCTGGGCGGCTCCCTGTCCACGTCCATCAGCCCCTTCTCTTCCGGCGGCATGATGAACATGTCCTTCTGCCCGGATCCGGTCGAACGTGAAAAACTGTTCGGCAAGCAGATCAAGACCGCTATCCTGGCGATGATCTTTTATCTGATCCTTTCGCTCGTTCAGTTCTTTGCGATCCTCGGCTAGTCTGAAGCCTTCTAAACGATGAGTGCGCTGCCGGCGATGAGCCGGCAGCGCCGTTTACAACACGAGATCGTCTGCCGCAGGCAGACAGATGAAACAGAATATTACAGGTGGTTTATGAATAGAATTTCGGAACTGACCGCCCTTCTGGGCGGGGAAAAAGTCCGGGCGTGGGATCCGGTCACAGACGAGGATCGCAGTGCCGTGGCAGGAGCTGCACCTGCGGCGGTCGTGATGCCCGCGAGTGATGAGGACATCGCTGCTCTGATGGGCTGGGCGGAAGAGAATAAGGTCCCACTGGTTCCTGTAAGCTCCCGGGGCCCGCATTATAAGGGTATGACAAAGCCGGAATATGAAGGCGAGGTCGCTGTCGACCTGAGCCGCATGGATCGGATTTTGACAGTCACCCGTGAACAGCGAATCCTTATCGTCGAGCCCGGCGTAACGTATGAAGATATTCCCGAGATCCTTGCGGAGAACGATTTGTCGATGCCGATGCCGCTGGCTCCGAAGGCCGGAAAAAGCGTGCTGGCCAGCGTTCTGGAACTGGAACCGCGCGTCAACTGCATGCATTCCTGGAACGCCATGGAGCCGCTGCGCTGTATCGATGCCTTCTGGGCGGACGGCACGCACATGTTCACCGGTTCCGCCGCAGGCGGGCCGATGGATCTCGAAAAGCAGCATGCCAAGGGCAACTGGCAGCTCGATTCGGCCGGCCCTGCTCTGGTGGACTATTACCGCATCATGGCCGGTTCCCTCGGAACGCTTGGCATCGCCGGCTGGGTCTCCATTCGCTGCGAAGTGCTGCCAAAGGAGCATGTGATGTTCTTTGCGGCGTCAGACGATCTGGAAAAGATCGAAGCCCTTGCGTATGAGATCATCCACAAGCGTTTCTCGGACGAACTGTTCCTGCTGGATCAGAATGCGTTTCGGAAGCTGACGAAGAGCAGTGAAGACGTGCCGCAGTGGGTCCTTGTGATCGGTATCGCCGGACGTGACAAGGCCGTGCACC
>CACXFD010000105.1 GCA_902766845.1 uncultured Lachnospiraceae bacterium
CCTTGACGGTCTTGACATGCACGATCACCGCGCCGGGATAGCGCTTCGCTTCGCGCAGGATCTTCTCCACGGCCGGGATATCGTGTCCGTTGACCGGTCCCAGATAAGTGATTCCCATATCCTCGAAGAACATGCCCGGCACCAGCAGCTGCTTTAAACTGCTCTTGGTGCGCCGGATGCTGCGCACGGCCTTCGGGCCCACGACCGGGATCTTTTCCAGCCCGCTCTGGACCTTTACCTTCAGCGCGGTATAGGATTCCGACGTCCGCAGCCCGCTCAGGTAACGGCTGATCCCGCCGATGTTGTGCGAGATCGACATCTCGTTGTCATTGAGGACGATGATGAAATTCGTCTTGAGGCGGGAGGCGTTGTTCAGCGCCTCAAAGCTCATGCCGCCGGTCAGCGCCCCGTCTCCGAGGACCGATACGACGGTCTCCGAGCGTCCGGCCAGATCGCGCGCCCACGCGAGGCCCAGCCCGGCCGATATTGCCGTGGAACTGTGGCCGGTCTCGAACGCGTCGCACGGGCTCTCCGCGGATTTCGGGAACCCGCTCATGCCGCCCTCGGCGCGCAGGCTGTCAAAGCCCTCCCGGCGGCCGGTCAGCAGTTTATGGGTATAGGACTGGTGGCCCACATCCCAGATCAGCTTGTCTTCGGGCAGGTCCAGGACCCGGTGCAGGGCGATGGTCAGTTCCACGACGCCGAGGTTGGAGGCCAGATGGCCCCCGGTGCGGCTCACATGGGAGACCAGGAAGCGCCGGATCTCGGCCGCCAGCACCGGCAGCTGCTTCTCCGGAATCTTCTTCAGATCCTCCGGTCCGTTGATCTTTTCCAAATACATAAAAACGATGCTCCGTCAGTTCTTCCGGTCCATCAGGGACCGGATCAGCCGCGCGAGCGGCTCCGTATCGCCCGGGAGCGTCCCGAGCAGCGCGACGGCCTCCTCCGAATAGGAACGCACGAGCTCCCGCGCCTTCTCCTCTCCGTACACCGTCACGAACGTGGTCTTCTGATTGCGCTCATCGCTCCCGATGGGCTTCCCGAGCTCCTCTTCGGTGCTCTCGATATCCAGCAGGTCGTCCCGGATCTGGAACGCCATGCCCACGCACGAGGCGATGCGCCGCACGGCCTCCTGCTGCGCTTCATCGGCTCCGGCCAGGATCGCGCCGGTCACCATCGACGCCTCCAGGAGCGCCCCGGTCTTTTCCCGGTAGATGAATTCCAGCGTCTCCCGCGGCACGGGCTTTCCGGTCCAGGCCACGTCCGCGGTCTGCCCGCCGATCATGCCGAAGATCCCGGTGCGCCGCGCGAGCTCCGCCATGGCCGCGCTGACGCGGTCCGCCGGCGCCCCCATCGAAAGGGCCCGGGCCGCGGTCTCGAACGCATAGATCATCAGCCCGTCCCCGGCCAGGATGGCCATATCTTCCCCGAACGAGACCCAGGTCGTGGGCCGGCCGCGGCGCAGCCGGTCGTTGTCCATGGCCGGCAGATCGTCGTGGATCAGCGACGAGGTGTGGATCATCTCCAGCGCCGCCATCATGGGCCAGATCTCTTCCCCGGTCCCGCCGAAGAGCCGGTAGGTCTCCCAACAAAGGCGCGGGCGCACCCGCTTGCCGCCGGCCAGGAACGCGTCGCGCATCGCGCGGATCACGATGTCCTGCTGGCCTCCCTCCGCGGGCAGGAACGACGCCAGCCGTTCATCCAGCTCCGTCATTTATTCTTCCTCCTGCTCGGAGAGCACGATCAGCTGTTTTTCCACGCCGTCGATCTTATCCCGGCACAGGCGTGACAGGAGCTGCCCGCGGCGGTACAGCCGGAAGCTCTCCTCGAGTCCCGTGCCGCCTTCCTCCAGCGTCTCCAGCACCTGCTCCAGTTCTTCGAACAATTCTTCCAGACGCTTCTGTTCAAGCGCTTCGATCTCTTCTTTGGTGAATTCGTTTTCCATGCCAATATCCCCTGCTGTTTCGGGCTGTTCCGGTCTTAGCCGCATTCCCGTCTCCGACCGTTTTTTCGGCCACCGTTACGTTTCCGGTCCCGGCCGATCTTCCGGCCTCCCGTTACGTGTCTGCCTCCGGAGTTTCTCCCGGCGTCTGTTACGTATCCGCCTCCGGCTCGATCTCTTCCACGACTGTCTTCAGACTCCCGTCCCTCAGCCGCACGGTCAGGCGCTGTCCGGGCGCGGTCTGGGCGACCCGTGTGAGCGGGCCGCTTTCGGTCTCCACATAGGCAAATCCGGCCGCGAGCCGCGCCTGCGGCGATGCGGCCGACAGCCGTGCTTCCAGCACCGACATCCGGGCCGAAGCCTCCTGCAGCCGGGCCCGCATCAGCGGTCCCAGCCGGCCGGCCAGTCCGGTCTGCGTATACGAAGCCTCGCGCAGCTGTCTGCGAAGGGCCGGCTCCAGCCGGGCCGTCAGTCCCTCCGAACGGGCCGAGGCATCCCGGACCTGCTGCCGCATGGCGCGGTCCAGCCGCCGCGTCTGCTGCCCGGCCCGCTCCCGCATGTGCCGGAGCTGGCGCATCGGATGATAGCGCTCCAGCCGGCTGGCCAGCAGTTCCTGCCGCGCGCGGCCCTGCGCCAGGGCCGCCGCCATGGCGCCCCGCAGCGCCTGGGACAGGCCGTCCGCGCGCTCCAGCATATCTTCCAGCAGAAAGACGCTCTGCTCCGCGGCCGCCGTTGGCGTGGAAGCCCGCAGGTCCGCGGCCAGATCCGAGAGCGTCACATCGGTCTCATGGCCCACGGCCGAGATCACCGGCGTCTGGCAGGCCGCGATGGCCCTCACGACCGGTTCCTCGTTAAAGGCCCACAGGTCTTCGATGGAGCCGCCCCCGCGGCCCACGATGATCACATCGAGTCCCATCCGGTCCAGGCGCCGGATCCCGCGGCAGATGGACGCGGCCGCGCCCTCGCCCTGGACCAGGGCCGGACACAGCGTGATCTGCACGAACGGGTTGCGGCGGTTCGCGGTCCGGACGATGTCACGGATCACGGCCCCGCTCTCCGACGTCACGACGCCGATCTCGAACGCATACGCGGGAATGGGGCGCTTGCGCGCCTCGTCGAACAGGCCCTCCCGGCCCAGTTTCTCCCGCAGCTGCTGCAGCTGTTCATACAGTTGCCCCACGCCGTCCAGTTCGATCCGGCGCGCGTAGAGCTGATAGGATCCGCCGCGCAGATAGACGCGCACCGCGCCGGTCACGACGACCTTCATGCCGTCCCGCAGCCGGACGCTGACCTGCGCCAGGTCCGACGCGAACATGATGCAGCTGATCACGCCGCTCTCGTCTTTCAGCGAGAAATACAGATGCCCGCCCGCATGATACTTGACGCCGCTGAGCTCTCCCGATACGGAGAGGTTCCTCAGCGTCAGATCCTGCGAAAGCAGGCCTCCGATATAGCCGTTTACCTGTGCAACGGTATAGACTTTCTTATTCATATTTTTCTGCCCGGGCGATCCCGCCCAGCAGACCGTTGACGAACGAGGACGAATCCTCGCCTCCGTACTTCTTCGCGAGTTCCACGGCCTCGTTGATCGCGACCTTGTACGGGATATCCGCGTCATAGCGCAGCTCAAAGAGCGCCAGCCGCAGCAGGGTCAGGTCCACCCGGCTCATACGGGCCGTGGACCAGGACGACGAGGCCTCGTTCAGACGCGCGTCCAGCTCCTCCTTTTTCGCGAGGATCTGTCCGACACGGTCGCTGATCTCCCGGCATTCTTCCTCGGTCAGATCCCCGAAGGCCGTCTGCTCTTCATCCTGCACCGCGCTCTCCAGGTCTCCGTAGAGCTTCACCTGCTCCGTCATCTCCTCCGGCGGATAATACTCCGACCGAAACAGCGCGCGGAACACATGCTCCCGCAGTTCACTTCGTTTCATGATTTGGTCCTTTCCTGCCTTTCGCATGGCTCCTGACGGTGTGAAAAAGGGGACGCAGCGATACGCCCCCGACCGATTCCTCTTCCGGCTCTTCCGGCCGCACGGTCTGTCTTATCCGAAGTTCACGCCGCTGATGCGCACGTTCACGTTCTCGACCGTCATGCCGGTCATGTTTTCGATGGCGGAGCGGATCTTCTCCTGGACCCGGGCCGACGTCTCCGGGATGCTGGCCCCGGCTTCGAGGACCAGCGCCACGTCCACCGAGACGCTGCTGTCCTGCACGTCCACCTTGACCGCCTTGGACAGGCTCTTGTTCCCGAGCCGTCCGATGACCGCGTTCGTCAGGTCTCCGGCCAGCGAAGAGACGCCTTCCGTCTCCGTGGCGGCCAGACCCGCGATCACGGTAAAGACTTCATCCGCGATCTCCACGGTGCCCACTTTTTCCTTCTCATATACGGTATGCGCGCTGCGCTGTTCAAACGTTTCTGCCATCTTGCGTCACCTCTCCTGCGGTGCGGTCTCCCGCCTATACGGATTCAATCGTATTATAGCGGTACGGAACGGTTTTGTAAAGCGAAAATATGCACGATATACAGCCTCGTGAGCCGGTTTTATACATATACATAAACGGAAGGCCGGCCGCGCTCCCGCGCGGCCGGCCTTCTCTTCAAACGGGCCGGTTCAGATGACCGTCACGTCCTTGGCGTCTTTCCAGTCCAGATCATGATAGCGCTTCTTCAGGAAGTCCGGCGCCACCTGCGGGAACAGCGCGCAGCTCAGCACGTCTTCCTCGCAGCGGGCGTATTCTTTGGATTCTTCGCGCATGCGCTCCATCTCCGGCTCGATCTGATCCGCGGGCCGGCAGGTGATGACCTCCTGGTCTCCGATGGCCTTTTTGCGGACCTCTTCGTTGACCGGTCCGGGCAGCTGGCCGTACTCGCCGTGCAGCAGCATCTTGGATTCCTTCGGGAACATCTTGTAGCGCTCCCCGCCGATCACGTTCATGACGGCCTGCGAGCCCACGATCTGGCTGGTCGGCGTCACGAGCGGCGGATACCCGAAGTCCTTGCGGACCACGGGGACCTCGGCGAGCACGTCATCGAACAGATCCTCACGCCCGGCCTGCTTGAGCTGGGACAGCAGGTTCGAGAGCATGCCGCCCGGCACCTGGTACATCAGGGTCTTGGGCTCCACGCGCAGGACCTTCGGGTTCAGCGTGCCTTCCGCTTCCATCTTCTGGGCCACGGTCTTGAAATGCGCGGCCGCCTTCGCGAGCTTCTTCTGATCCAGTCCGGTATCCCGCTCCGTGCCGGCCAGCGTCGCGACGAGCGACTCCGTGGTGGGCTGGGAGGTGCCGTTCGCGAACGGCGACAGGGCGCAGTCCACGATATCCACGCCGGCCTGGGCCGCCATCAGGTAGACCATGTCGCCGGTGCCGGTGGTGTTATGCGTATGCAGATGGATGGGCACGGTGACCTTTTCCTTCAGCTTCTTCACGAGCTTGTACGCGTCCATCGGAAGCAGGAGGTTCGCCATGTCCTTGATGCAGATGGTGTCCGCTCCCATATCCTGCATCTTCACGGCCAGATCCACGAAATAATCCAGGTTGTGGACCGGGCTCGTCGTGTAGCTCATGGCCGGTTCCACCAGGGCGCCGGCCTTCTTCGCGCTCCGGACGGCCCGCTCGATGTTGCGCAGGTCATTCAGGGCGTCAAAGATACGGATCACGTCGATGCCGTTCTCCACGCTCTTCTGCACGAAGGCGTCCACGACGTCGTCCGCGTAATGACGGTATCCGAGCAGGTTCTGGCCGCGCAGCAGCATCTGGAGCTTTGTGTTGGGCAGAGCCTTCCGGAGCGTGCGCAGACGCTCCCACGGGTCTTCATTCAGGAAGCGCATGCAGGAGTCGAACGTGGCGCCGCCCCAGCATTCGATGGACCAGTATCCGATCTGGTCCAGGATCTCGCAGGCCGGAAGCATGTCTTCCACGCGCATGCGGGTGGCCGCCTGGGACTGATGGGCGTCACGCAGGATGGTATCGGTGATGCAGAGCTTGCCGCCCGGCATCTGAAGGTTCTCGGACATTTATTCTCCCTCCTTCTCCGTACGCGCGGCTTCGATCTTTTCCTTGACGGCGCCGGCGACCTCACCGGCCTTTTCCTTGGCGGCCGCAACGGCCTCGCCGGCCTTTTCCTTAGCCGCTTCGGCGGCAGCGCCGGCCTTCTCCTTCAGCACGTCCGCGGCTTCCGCAGCCTTTTCCCGAGCCGCCGCGGCTTTCTCCTTCAGAGCGTCCGCCACTTCACCGGCCTTTTCCTTGGCGGCATCGGCGGCCTTCTCCGCTTTTTCCTTCACCGAGGCAGCCTCTTCCTTTTCCTCCGGCTCGGGCAGCGGGTCCACGCGCTCGACGACCTCCAGCTTTTCGATCTCGATCTCGTAGACTTCCCCGTCCAGTTTCACACGATACCGCTCCATGGCTTCTCTCCTCCCTAACTGGTACTTCATGTACGTCAGCTGTCTGTCTTCATACGGCGCCTCCGGCGCGTCCTCCGGGACCGGCCCGAACGACAGCACCCGCATGCTGCGGATCTCTTCTCCGCTCTGCGCGGCGGCAGCCGCGACGGCGATGGCTGTTTTCTTTTTCAGATCCATGGCCATGCTCTCCTCCTTCCCGCTTGCGGTCCGATCCGTCCGGGCCTCCTCCGCCGGACCAGCGCAGGGACCGCGGGACGGGTGCCCGCTGTGCCGGACAGCACCTTCTTCCGGCAGTTCATCCAAAGAATTGTATCATATATCATGAAAAAAGTCTATGACCCAAACATGCCAAGATTCAGGTCGGAAAGATGCGAATCGCCAAGGACAGCACGTTTTTTGCGCTGCGCTGCAGCTCCGCGCGGGTGATTCCGTCCGGTTCCCCGATCGTCCTGCGCAGGCTTTTGTCGGCTTTGTACGCGCGCGCCGTATGGCCCATATCGCCGGGCATCAGCACGTCGACCTGGGCGCGCACGCGGTAGGCGTTGTCCGCAAGGCGCGGGAATTCCGGGCTCCGGGACCGGCGCATCCACCAGTCGGTGATCACGCAGCCGTCAAAGCCCCACTCCCCGCGCAGGACCGTGGTCACGAGATCGTAGTTATAATGGCTCCAGACGCCGTTGACCTTGTTATATGAGGTCATCAGGACTAGCGGCCGGCCCTCCTTCACCGCGATCTCAAAGCCGCGCAGATAGATCTCCCGCAGCGCGCGCTCCGATACCCGCGAATCGTTGACGCTGCGCTTCGTTTCCTGATTGTTGCAGGCAAAGTGCTTCGGACAGGCCGCCCGGCCCGTCCCCTGCACGCCGCGCACCGCGGCCGCGGCCATCTTGCCGGACAGCAGCGGATCTTCGGAGTAGTATTCGAAATTGCGGCCGCACAGCGGGTCCCGGTGCAGATTCATGCCCGGCGCCAGCAGCACGTCCACGCCGTAACGGATCATCTCCTCGCCGACCTTGCGGTACAGCTGTTCGACGAGGCCGGTGTTCCAGGTACAGGCCAGCGCCGTGCCGCAGGGGAGCAGGGCGCAGTACCGCCGCAGCCGCAGGCCGGCCGGTCCGTCCGCCGCGGTGATCACAGGGACGCCCTTTTCCCGCAGGCTCTCCGTCACCCCGCCGAAGACGCCCGCGTTCCCGGGCACGCCCAGCGGGCTCCCCATCATGCCATGGCCGCGGGTCAGCGCCTCCAGATCGTCGTCTGAAAGGCCGGCGATGAAGTCCTCCAGCGAGGCGCGCCCCGCGCACACATCTTCAAACCGGATCTCCGGGCCGGCTGCTTGCCGGCCGCCCGGCACTGTTACGCCCGGATCCTTTTCGGATACCGCTCCGGCCGTTTGTCCGGCCCCCTCCGGACCGATCTCCCGCGGCAGCCGTTCCAGGATGCGGGTACGCAGCGCCCGGCTGGACCGGCAGAGCGGCTCGCAGACCTCCACGACGGTCTCTTCCCCGACCGTAAGGCTCCCGATCTCGGTATCGTCCGCCAAAAGCCGGTATGTCCCGCGTTCGAGCACGAAGCCGTGCTCCGCCTCGTCGAACGAGGCCATGCAGGTATCGTCCCAGGCCAGTTCGATCCGCTCGCTCTCTCCGGGCTGCAGCTCCCGCGTCTTTCCGAAGGCTGCGAGCACGCGGACCGGCTTTCCGATCCGTCCTTCGGGCGGCCGGCACCAGAGCGGGACCGCCAGCTTGCCGGCGGCCGCGCCGGTGTTCGTGACCGTAAACGACGCCGTATTCCGCTTTTCCGGCTTCCGGGCCGCATCTCCTGCGTTCCCTGCGGTATCTCCGCCGTCCCCTTCCGCATCCCCGGGCATCCCGGCGCGGCGCACGGATCCGTCCCGGATCGCGAACGACGTATAACTGAGCCCGAAGCCGAACGGATACAGGACCTTGTCGGGATGCCGGTCAAAATACCGGTATCCGACGTAGATTCCTTCGGCGTAATCGTTGAACGCTTTTCCGCCGAAGTGGCGGGCGGTCGGATGATCCTCGTACCGGCGCGCGATCGTATCCGCGAGGCGTCCGCAGGGACTGACCGCTCCGGTCAGCACATCCGCGGCGGCGTTCCCGCTCTCCATGCCGCCCAGCCAGACGATCAGCAGGGCGGACAGCCGGTCCCCGTACGCGCGGGTCCAGGCCATATCCATCACGCTTCCGATGTTCATCACGACCACGACCCGCTCAAAGGCAGCCGTGACCGCGTCCAGCATCGCGCGTTCCCCGTCCGTCAGGTAATAGCTGCCCTGCGTCAGCGTATTCTCACGGTCTTCCCCGGCCGCGCGGCCGATCACGACAAGGGCGGCCGGAGCCGCCTGCGCGGCCCGCCGCACGAGGTCCGGATCCAGCGGCATCTCGGGATGGTGCGTGGGCCAGTGGCCCCACCAGCCATGATCCGCCGCGTGTTCCTTCTCCCTCGTCCAGGCCATGTACGCGTCCAGCAGCTCCGGCACCGGCTCCGCGCCCGCGGCGCGAAGGCCTTCGATCAGGCCCGCGTAATACGGTGCATGGACGTCGCCGCCGCTCCCGTATCCGACATAGAACCAGTCCAGCTGGCAGCGTCCGAACACCGCCACCGGCCGGCCTTTTTCAAGCGGCAGCGCACCGTCGTTTTTGAGCAGCACGCAGCTCTCCGCGCCGGCCTGACGGATCAGCGGGCCGATGCCCGGGGTCACGTACCGCTCTCCTTGGGCGGCCGTCTCTTCCTGCATCAGGCCGCTCCCCATGAACGAGTCGATCACGCTGCGCATCGCCTTTCCGGCGAGGCGCGAGGCCTTTTTCTTCAGCTTCATGACGTTTCCTCCCGTCTTTCGCTTCCAGTATACCAGACCCGTCCGGTTTTGTCCTCTTCAAGCGCCGGTCTCCCGCGATATTATTTGTCCGCTCCGGGCGCCGAATCGCCTTGATTTTTCCCGTAATGACTGTATAATGAGAAAGGATTGCGCGGACCCTGTTCGGCGTCCGCGTCCGGACCGTCCCCGCTCCCGCACGGCCCCGCGCCGTTTCAGAGGACTGACGGTCCTGTGATGTTTTACCGCATCGTTAATACATATCAGGAGGAGATCCATGAACGCAGTTTTAGAACAGTTTGAAAAGATCGGCATCATTCCCGTCATCGCGATCCCGGACGCCAAGGACGCTGTCCCGCTGGCCAAGGCCCTGATCCGCGGCGGTCTGCCCTGCGCGGAAGTCACCTTCCGTACCGCGGCCGGCCGTGACGCCATCAAGGCCATGGCGCAGGAGTGCCCGGAGATGCTCGTCGGCGCCGGCACCGTCCTGTCCGTGGAACAGGTCGACCAGGCCATCGAAGCCGGCGCGAAATTCATCGTGAGCCCCGGTTTCAACCGCAAGGTCGTGGAGCACTGCCTCGAGCGCGGCATCCCGGTCACGCCCGGCACGTCCTGCCCGTCGGATATGGAAGCGGCCATGGAACTGGGCCTGGACGTGGTCAAGTTCTTCCCGGCGTCCCAGCTGGGCGGCGTGCCCATGCTCAAAGCCGTCTCCGGCCCGTACCCGAACCTGCGCTTCATGCCCACCGGCGGCGTGAACGCCGGCAACATCACCGAGTTCCTGGACTTCAAGAAGATCCTGGCCTGCGGCGGCACCTGGATGGTGAAGCCGGACATGATCAGCGCCGGCGAATTCGACAAGATCGAACAGCTGACCCGCGAAGCGGTCCGCACGATGCTGGGCCTGAAGCTGACCCGTGTCACGGTCCGCACCGAGGACGCGGCCGAGGAAGCCGCCAAGCTCTGCAAGCTGCTCGGCATCCCCTGCGAAGAGACCGCCTGCGGCGCGGCCAAGGCCGGCGAATGCCTTGCGCTGCGCGGCCAGACCCGCGGTGAGAAGGGCGATCTGGTGATCCAGACCAACTACATGAAGCGCGCCCTGTACCATCTGGAACTGGAAGGCTACGAGTTCGACTACGGCTCCGCCAAGGTCTGCGAGAAGTGCGGCGATATCACCGAGATCTATCTGAAGGATACGGTCGCCGGCTTCGCGGTCTGCCTGGTCCAGAAATAAGAAAAACGTCTGCCGCGCCTTTTCCGCGCGGCTCCCTGCCCCTGCGGCCCGCGGCCGCGGGGGCTGTTTTGTCTGAGGCGGCACGGTCCGTCCGACCTGCCTATTGTCCGGTCCGCTTTTCCAGCCGGTCTCCTGCGGATGACACGAGGTACTGTCATGAGTTTTGATTTCAGGCGAAAGCTGCCCGTTCCCAAAGAGGTCAAGGAGGAGTTCCCGGTCTCGCCGGAGCTCGCGGCGCAGAAAGCGGCCGTCGACGCGCTCGTACGGCGGGTCTTCACCGGAGATTCCGACAAGTTCGTGCTCGTCATCGGTCCGTGCTCGGCAGATCACGAAGCCCCGGTCCTCGACTACTGCACGCGCCTTTCGCGCGTCCAGCTGAAGGTCTCCGACCGGCTGATCCTGATCCCGCGCGTCTACACGAACAAGCCCCGCTCCACCGGAGCGGGGTACAAGGGCATGCTGCACCAGCCCGATCCCGAAAAGGGGCCGGACGTCTTCGAAGGCGTGCTGGCCATGCGCCGTCTCCACATGCGCGTCATGGAGGAATGCGGACTGCCGACCGCGGATGAGATGCTCTATCCGGAGAATTACTGGTACGTCGCGGACCTGCTCTCCTACGTGGCCGTCGGCGCGCGCTCCGCGGAGGACCAGCAGCACCGGCTCACGGCCAGCGGCATCGAGGTCCCGGCCGGCATGAAGAACCCGACCGGCGGCGATCTGCAGGGCCTGCTCCACTCGGTCAGCGCGGCCCAGCACGGCCATACCTTCATCTTCCGCGGCTGGGAGGTCCGGACGGACGGGAACCCGCTGGCCCACGCGGTCCTGCGCGGCTATACGGACTGCAGCGGCGCCATGCATCCGAACTACAGCTATGACGAACTGGCCCGGCTGGCTGACCTCTATCAGCAGGAGGGCCTGAAGAATCCAGCCTGCGTGGTGGACTGCAACCACGCCAATTCCGGCAAGCGGTTCAAGGAGCAGATCCGCATCGCCCGCGACGTGCTCGGGAGCCGCCGCCGCGATCCGGCCGTCCGCTCCCTGGTCAAGGGCCTGATGATCGAGAGCTACCTCGAGGAGGGCTGCCAGGGCATCCACGACCACGTCTACGGCCGGTCGATCACCGACCCGTGCCTGGGCTGGGAGGATACCGAGCGGCTGATCTATGAGATCGCGGAGTTGGTGTGAGCGCCGTGCGTCGCTGTCCAAAAGGAATAACAAGGTAAACGGCAGGGCACGGGGGCTCCCCGTACGACCCTGCCTCTTTTTTAGCCCCATCACTGCTTGTTTTCCTGTCGGTCTCACCAGTGCCCAAAAGCCCTCTGTCTACAGCCCTGTCTCACGGTGCTGCGATCTCACGACACTGGGTGATGCTGTCCGCGAGATCGCTCGGGACCTCGACGAATGCTGTATACGGATAAAGAGCCTCCGCCAGGCCGTCCACCGTGACTCGGGTCTCCAGGGTCAGGCAGCCATCTTCCAGCACACAGGAGCACACGCGGAACCGGGTCGGCGTGTTGGCCTTGTGGCCAAAAAGCAGGCACAGCTGCTTCTCTTCAAACGGAAACGCTTCGTATTCTTCCAGAAAAGCCTTAAGCGTCACCTCGTGATACTCTCCGAATGACGAGTTCGGATCCATTTCGACCGAATCATCCCTGTAGAACGCTGCGCCGCGCGAAGCTTCCTCTGCCAGCGAGTCTGCCCACAGTTCCTCCAGCTCTTCATACGACCGAATCACCCGGAACCTGATTCCGGGGCGAGCCCTCCACTCTTCATACTCTTTTGCAGCTTCCTCATTCGACAACTTTGGATGAAGAGTATAAATCCGCAGCGGAAACTTTATCTGAGCGTCCGGATCTGCCGGTTCGCCCTTTTCTGTCTCCTCGCCATCTTCGAGAATCCAGTTGACGTCTGTCACCTGCCGCGCCTGATCTGCCGGCAACTCCGCAAGCACCGTGACACCTTCAAATACCGGGCGCAAAGTGCCCGCCTTTTCCCGATGAAGCCTACAGGTCACTGTCAGTTGTCTTTCTGCGAGGCGCATCTCCGTGATCTCCGGATACATCGGACCGGACGGCAGTTCCAACCGCAAAAGACACAGCGCCCGCCCGTCAAACGGAAACGCTTTAAACTTCTCCAGCAGTTCTTCCTTCTCCATAGAAAGGCGGCCTTCTCCGTGATCCGGGCTGACAGTTCCCTTCCAGGAACAGATCTCCAGTTCCTGCTCCAACTCTGCCAGAGAAGCGAGTACCTTCCACCGTACAGGCTCCTGTTCGCTCCATTCATAGGACGACGAGACCAGTTTCAGCGTATTATCCGGTCCCTTCAGCGGAATATCACTACCGGTCCAGACGACTTTTTCTCCCTGCACAGTACCGCTCTCCTGTGGCTCCTGTACGCTTTCAGCGGGAAATTCCGCTGCACTCCCGTTCGCCGTTCGCGGAGTCTCTTCCCAAGCCTCTGCTGCCGGTCCGGATATCCCGGTCTCCCGGGCAGTCTCCATTTCCGCATCATCCGGTGTATACGCCGGCCGACAGGATGTGAGCCCTAGGCAAAGGCACGAAAGGATAAGGATAGCCGAAATGTTTTTCCCGAACGATTTCATAGCCTTTGACCTCCTGACTGTCGGTCTGAAAAAGCGAACAATTCCCAATTCTATGTGGAACCCCCACGGCGGATGTAATTCCGATATTCCATCGGCGTCATGTGAGCATACTTTCTGAATACACGGCCAAAATACGACGAGGAACTAAACTGGAGTCGCTCCGAGATTATATCTATAGACCAATCTGTCTTTTTCAGATACTCTTTTGCCCGCTCCATGCGGAGTTCCTGAAGCACTTCCATAGCTCCACGGCCAAACTCTTCCCGAAACCGCTTTCTCGTGCGAGAATCGCTATAGCCAACGGCCGCGGCCAGCGAGGATATAGAACAAGGCTTCTCGACACAGGCTACCAAATAGTCCATGCAACTGCGCGCGAATTCGGACATAACCATCTCTTCCGGCGAGCTTTCATCTGTGTCACTTTGCCCACTCCGGGGCGGATCTTTTTTGACCCGTACAAACAGGACCGCGGCCGTTAGGGCCACCCCTATAAGGAAGTATCTTTCATACAGACGGAACGCCGATGTACTTGACCTGCCGCCCTGAAAAAGGCTGAATTCCCGGGCCGCAGGAAGCATCAGACTTCTTCTGCTGTAAACGGCCCGAAGCGAAACATCTTTCTGTCCTGTTATTTCATTCGAGGTTCGACGAAGAGGCACAAGGAACAGACAGGCGTATCCGTTCAGTTTAGTTCGCATGAGGCCGCAGCCTTTTAAAACGACCGGGAAAGATACCGCCCCCCGATCGACCTCTGCAATCTCTTCCCCACATTCGAATACGGGAACCGCATCAGAAGCCACAGCGCCAAAAGATCTGGACTGCAGCCAATTATTCTTCGACGTCATAGGCGCCAGTTCCTGCGGATCCCAACATACCGTGATCGAATCCTGACCCCATAAGAGCGGCGGCTGTTCCCACTGATAGTTCACATATAATTCAATGTGTGGAACCGCGCTCTCGCCCGGATCCGTACACCACACACAGGTGACAAAGACTTCTGGATCCGGCTCTGATCTCTGTTGTATCGTCCTTCGCACGTAGGAATCAGCCTGCCGGGAGAAGAGGACTGTGCAGTCTGCCTGCCGATACTTTTCATAGCACTCATCGATCATCTGGGGAGCACATCTGTCCAAAACCTCTTCCGAAAAACCTAGTTCCTCCAAAAAGGCCTCTTTCTCTTTCTTCTCTTCACCGACTGTTTCCAAAGGAAGACCCACGGACAGGGTGCTTTGCATATTCAGCTGCACGAAAACAGCCCGCAGGAATACAGCCATGACCGTCACAAGCATCCAACGTGACACGCTACTGGTTACTGCCGTCTTCATCGTCTTTTTGTTCGTGCGTATCTGTTACTCCATAAATGATGAGCAGTATTCCCGCACCGAATAGCAGCCACATCACGATACTGCCGGAATAATATGCGGTCCAGAAGGCATTCATCCCGCTAAAGGCCGCGATCCCCAAAAGAAGCCATTTTATTCTTCTCACTCTATGCCTCCGTCCAATATGAATTCAATTTCATCGTCAGGTCACTCCTTCGGACCAGCCGAAGCGCCGCTCGTTTGAGTGCGTTGCTCATCCAGGTATGCCAGAAGACAGGCCTGGCTCATAGTATCCTCAAAACCGTGACAGACTGCCGAAGGGAACAATCCACCTTCATATTCTTCAAACTCCGGCGTCGTATTGCGATACCAGTGATAATATGTTTCCTGCAGAGACATATACTCAAACTCTGTTTGCGAATCCATTGAATAAAACATGGGCTCTCTGGGCCATAACGTAAGCTTTGCATAACCAAAGCGGCGCGAATCCTGTATCCCGATCTCAAAAGTCCACGCAGCTGCCCCCGCAGCCAGCGAATCCGGGTTCTCCTTCGACGTCAGGATCCGCTCCACTCCATTGGCACCGCGGAAAAAAGTTTTTGCTTCAAACGCATCCTCTCCCGGTTCAAATCCCAACCGCTCATCATCCCATGAGACAACGATTGCATCCTGTCCTGCGTTCGTTTGAGGCCCCTCCTCCCAGCCATATGCCATGTACAAATGGATACGATCAATCGGCCATCTGTCTTCTTCGGTTCCTTTTTCTCCCAGCGTATAGGTGATTATAAGGGATAGAGCCAATTCCGACGTCGGAATGGTTCCATAGGGAGAAAAAACCTCTTCCCCTCTATGCTCTAGAAAGTCCTCCTCTGTTTGATAAAAATGCCCCTGCCCGGTATAACAGTTAGCAACGACTTCCCTTCCGTCTTGAACACTATTCTTTATTGTCTGGATAGCATCCGTGCTGAATACCCGCAGAACCTTTGCAGGTACTCCGGGAACCGGTCGTTCTTCGGTTCCCGGAGGCTCCTCTTCACAAAAAGCCGTGTCGCCCCGTTCATCAGATATCTTATCCGGGAAGGGCCCGCGCTCCGTTACGGCAGTCTCAGTTTCGCATTATTCGATCGTCTCTCCGCACTCTGACCCTATGTGGGTCTTTTTGATAGGAACACCGCCGCCGTCTCTGCAGGCTGTCAGAAGCAGGATAAATACAAAGCACAGAATAAATGTTTTTTTCATGTTGAATTCCTCTGCTTTCAGTATAATAACTGCCTGCTGATCTGTCAAACATATCGAATCCTTGACACTAACTTCATGACTGCAAATCATTACCACCAGGCAAGTGCAAGTGCATCCTTATCTGTCGTTCCGGAAGGTCTCGTCACTTTAATCGTATACGTCCCTGAAACAGTCGGTGTAAACTGTACGATCTCAACATTTCCGCGTGTTGTTGTTGAAGAGGCCACCAATGTTCCGTTTGGAGCATATACATACAGGTCCAAATTTGAGATTGCCGGATTTGTTATAGACGGCATACCTGATGTGGTGGGATAATGCGAACCTGTGATCTTGTTTCGTTTCAACCATACCAGTGCCACTCTTGCAGACGATGCAGATGCACTAAACGTGGCCGTTGTAGTATAGGGAAAGCTTCCAGAAGACAGAAGTGCCTGTACGTAAAGCGTATTATTCACAGTATAGCGAGCATTTTTTGCATCGACCTTTCCCGCCCCCTGTCTGTTGTCTATCTGGGAACTGCCGGAAACACCGTTAAAACCCGGAGAATCCAGTTTGTTCCAAGCAGTTGCTAACAGAATGGCTTTTAACGCGCGCTGCTGCGTAGCTAATGCCGGCCGTGCACCGATTAATTGTGCCATGATACCCGCAACCATTGGTGCTGCGTTGCTGGTTCCACTAGACGATCCCAATCCGGAGACTCCGTATACTGATCCCGGAGCTACCAGATCAGGTTTAAAGGCGGTGTTCTCCGCCGTTAAATAGCACGAAAAATCAGAAAGCACACTATTCGTTGTTTCCCATGACTGGTCCTTGTCCGGAGTAGTATATGAGCCTACTGTAATCCCGTTATATGCAACGCCAGGAGAAGTTACATTTTTCACATCATTCTCTGGATCATCGACACTTCCGGATGACTTCACAAAGTGAACATCATGTTGCATTGCGATGTGATCAAACCATTTACTGGCTGCGTCATATGATCCCTCGGTAAACGTTACTCCTGTAGGAAGTACAGAAGTCGTAATCTTAGCACTCATATTGATAATATTTACATTAGGATCTGTTCTTCCTAACAACCATTCGACCCGTCTGAATACTGCGTCATGCGTAGCATTATTCTCGCCTTCAGACATATATGTCACGTACAGTTTTGCATTGGGAGCACACCCGTTATTTTTCCCTACAAGAATAGACGCTACGATAGCGGCGTGAGGCATATAATTGACCGCAACGCCTGTATCTCGTGTGAAGTTCTTATTATAGATCTCCGTATATGAAGACTTCGTTGTGTCCGGAAGACCCGTTGACTCGATCATTCCGATACCAACGCCCGAGCCTTTTAACCCATAGTTGTCTCTGATATATTTAGAACGAGACACCTTTGTCATATAGCTCAATTCAGGAGAAACAGTCAAAGGATAATCATACTCAACACCGTATACATGTTCTGACGAAACTAGTGCCTCAAGACCTTCCCTGCTTATATCCAGACACAGAAATGGACTATACCTGCTTTGAAACCGGACATCTTCTTTGTCAAGTCCTGCCATCTCAGAGAGTTCTTTAACTATTCTTTCATTCTGTTCCGTATACAGTTCACAAAAGATTGCTCTTTTTGCGGTAATTCATTTCTGCACATCTTCCATAGAAATATTTATAGTCGGATCCTCGATTAAAGCGTGATAGTTTCGTGCCTCGTCGGGAAACCGTTCCGCAAGAATCTTCTCCATTTCTTCATCATTAACATCTTCAACCTCGACTATGATCGGTATCTTTTCACCTTCCGGTGTCACTTCTAGCACCTGCTTGAGCAAGTCCGTCAGTTTCCAAGAACAATCGCCTTCCATTGCTTTTGACGAGAAGCAATTTAAAAAAACCACTCCTGTAAAAACTATCAGTAACAGAAACGCAATAATCTTTTTCTTCATACCTTAGCCCTCCCCATATTTAATAAACTATGTGGTTCAAAAATACAATTGTATTATCAATCAAAGTCTATAAAGAGCCCTAATACAATACGATCAAATATTATTAAAAAACGGCCAACTCTCACAAATCTTAGAAGAGTCGGCTTCCTAATTTGAACAATACGGATCGATCCTACCGTGTCACATCAGATCAACAAATCAGGAGCAAAAAGACCCTCTTTTGGAACAGGCCTTTTTCCTTCAGTTGTTCTATGGAGACCTTTTGCACCCGATCACCGACCCGTGCCTGGGCTGGGA
>CACXFD010000106.1 GCA_902766845.1 uncultured Lachnospiraceae bacterium
CGCGAAACAGGTCGAACGCGAAGTCCGTCCGGTCCGCGAGCACCTTGGTGCGCAGCACGAGGCGGGCCTCGTAGGCATTATCCTGTACGGCGGAATTGACCGTCACGACGGACAGCGAAAAGCCGCCGCTGTTCTCTTCGATGTAATCGACGAGGTCCTGATACGGGTGGGCGTCGGTGTCCACGGCGCTCAGCACGTACTGCAGAAGGCCCAGGTACCGGATCTCCTCGGCCGACAGGTCCTTGACGTCGAACAGCGCTTTGATGTAGCGGATGCCGTTGGTCTCGATGTCATGCGTCATGACCGGCACGCCGGACGGCTCACCGGCCCGGCCCGCCTTTTCGGGGCTGCCCTCGTCTGCCTCTCCCGCGGGGACCACGGTCCGCAGCTCGTTGATCAGCGGGCGCGTGCGGCGCGGCAGGTCCTCGCGGCGCAGCATCGGCAGGCATTCGAGCAGTTCCGGCGGATCCTGGCTCTCCTGATACGCCTTGAGCTCCCGCGTCTGCCGCACGATCTGTGCGCGCTCCTCCGGGCTCATGGCCGCCTTGCGGGCCGCCAGCTCGCGGGCCAGCGCGGCCTCCTTGCGGGCCTGCAGGCCGGGCTCGGGGCTCAGCACGATCAGAGCCTGGAACGGGTTGTCCAGGAATTTCCGCTGAATGAGCTGTTCGAAATAGTCTGTTTCGATCTTCTGGTGGAGCTCGGCGAACACGTCCTCGTATTCCACGCCGAGCAGCGGGTCCGCGTCATACAGCCAGGTATCCAGCGTCTGGATGCCGTACAGCAGGCCCTTCGGGTATCCGTAGTCCGCTTCGCGGGCGGAGAACTCCGAGATGTTCAGCGCGGCGCGCAGCGCGCTCTTTTTGAGCCCGTCCTTCACGATCCGCTCCAGCGTCGTGCGGATCACCTGCAGGAACCGTTCTTTCTCCGATTCCTCGGTCTCCTTCGCGATCACGCTGAAATACGGCTGCAGGACCGCGTCGGAACAGCCGCCGTAGACATCGGTGCCGATGCCGGCGTCCAGCAGTGCCTGCTTGAGCGGGGCGCCCTGCGCCTCCAGCAGCACGTGCTCGAGGATCTCCATCGCGGACGCCTCGACCGGATCGTCGAAGTCCCCGGTCACGACGTTCCAGGACAGGTAGGTGCTCTCCTCCGTGGGATCCTCCTCCAGCACCGGATAGGCGTACTTTGCCTCACGGAGCTGCGTGAAAGCCGGCTCCTCGGGCAGGGCGGAATCCACGTCCAGCCGGTCATACTCGCTCAGGTATTCGCGGTCCAGAAACTCCAGCCGCTCCGTCATGTCCATGTCCCCGTACAGGTAGATGTAGCTGTTGGAGGGGTGGTAATAGGTGCGGTGGAAATCCAGGAACGCCTCGTAGGTCAGGTCCGGGATGCAGTCGGGGTCCCCGCCGCTCTCGACGCCGTAGGGCGTGTGCGGAAAGAGGACGCGCTGCGTATACGAATCGAGCAGGCGCTCGGGCGAGGACATGGCCCCCTTCATCTCATTGTAGACGACGCCGTTGATGGTCAGGTCATCGTCCTCCGAGGCCATCTCATAATGCCAGCCCTCCTGCAGGAAGGTGTTCTTCTTCGTGTAGATGTTCGGGTGCAGGACCGCGTCCAGATAGACGTCCATCAGGTTCTTGAAGTCCTGATCGTTGCAGCTCGCGACCGGATACATGGTCTTGTCCGAGGCCGTCATCGCGTTCAGGAACGTGTTCAGCGAGCCCTTCACGAGCTCCATGAACGGGTCCCGGAGCGGGAACTTGCGCGATCCGCACAGGACCGTGTGTTCATTGATGTGGGCCACGCCGGTCGAATCCTTCGGCGGCGTGCGGAACGAGATCATGAAGACCTTGTTCACGTCAGCGTTGCTGACCAGGAACACGCGGGCCCCGGTCTTTTTATGGCGCAGCAGGTACGTTTCCCCGCCCAGCTCCCGCACGCTCTTTTCGCGTACGAGCTCGTAGGCCTCGGGGATCCGGAAGGTTTTGCTGTCAGACATCTGTTCTTCTTTCCTCTCTGTCAGGTCCGCGCCGCAGACCGTCTTTTCTTTTTCCGTTTCGGGCCGTCTTTTCTTTATCAGCCGCGGCCGGCCTATCCATCTTCGGGCCGGGTCAGATCTGGCCCATGAACTTCGCCTTGATCACAGCCAGGAATTCCCGCAGCACCGAGTGCGGGATCAGCAGGCCCGGATTGCGGGCGGGCAGGCCGCTGATCTGAAGGTCCGGCCGCAGTTTCCCTGCCATCTCCACGGCGCGGAAGACATGGTAATCGCTCGAGACGATCACGACGCTCTCCCCGTCCCGCACATAGTTCAGACTGTACGTCAAATTCTGGACCGTGGTCCGGGACGACCCTTCACGGATGATGCGGCCGGCCTGGACGCCGTGGTCCACCAGATACCGGTACATGGCCTGTGCTTCGGTGACGTCCTCGTCCGCGCCCTGGCCGCCCGAGACGATCACGCGGCACTGCGGATGCGCCTGCACGTACGCGAGCGCCCGGTCCAGCCGCAGCTGCAGCGAATAGCTGGGGACGGTGCCGTTTACACGGGCGCCGAGCACCACCACATAGTCCGCATCCTCCGCCGGCTTTGCGCGCATCCCGGAAAGGATGAACGCCTCCGTCAGCAGGAACACGGCCAGGAACAAAAGGAGCGACGTGATCAGGAACGTGCGCAGCGCGAGCGGCAGGCTCCGAAAACCGCCTTTCTTCTTCAGGCGGCCGGCCAGGGCCGACAGCACGCCGCTTCCGAGCGCCGCGGCAAACCAGGACAGGGACGTCAAGGTCCCGAAGCCCACGTACAGCCCCAGCAGGATGGCGTACACGAGCGCCGCGGCGGCGATGATCAGAAACAGGACGGTCAGCATATGAGTCCTCTCCCTTGCATGCCTGAGTATAAAAAGTGACCAGGGGACCGGAGGACCGGTCCCCTGGTCGGGATCAGCGGAGGCGGTGAGATTCGAACTCACGCACCCTGGCGGGCCTATCGCATTTCGAGTGCGACCTCTTCGACCACTTGAGTACGCCTCCTAACGCCGGCGGCGGGCCGTGAATGTCCGCCGCTCAGCCTGTACATTATACGTCTTCCGCCGTGACTCGTCAAGGAGTTTCCGGAGGTTTTTCCTGCCCGGCGTCAGTTCCCGGCAAAGTACCGGTTCAGCCCGTTCACGATCCCCTTGACCATCCGGTCCTGGAACGACGGATCGTTCAGGAGCCTGTCCTCCTCCGGGTTGGACATGAAACCCATCTCGAACAGGATCACCGGCACCTCGCTCCAGTTGATGCCGCTGTAGGTGTCCGCTTCCTTGACGCCGCGGTTCTTGATGCCGGTCGCGTCGCAGTATTCCTCGATCACGCACTGGGCCAGCCGGTAGCTCGCGTCATGCAGGGACGCGTTGTACGGGTTCTTCTTCGTCATGATGATCGGGTTCGCGCCGCGCACGGACGAGCTGTCGGTCGCATTGCCGTGCAGGCGCAGGAAAGCGTCGGCGTGGTTGTCGTTCGCGATCTTCGCACGCTCGACGTTGCTCAGGTCCACATCCTGGCTCTCGCGGACCATGATCACGCGGTAGCCGGCGCTTACGAGCGCGTCGCGCAGCTTGAGCCCGACCTGCAGGACCATCTCGGATTCCTCGATCCCGGTACCCGCGCCGGTCGTGCCGGCCGTGACCTTCTTTTTGGTCTCCGAGGCGCCGGGGCCGATCGGCTCCTGCTCTTTGTTCGCGTGGCGCTGGTGGCCCGGATCGATCACGATCAGCTGGCCGTTTCCGCTGCCGTGGATCACGACGTCACGGCCGGCCGGCGCATAGGCTTCCGTTTCGGGCTCGGTCTCGCTCAGGTACTGTCCCGCCACATAGGCCGTCTGCCCGTTGTACTCGATGCGGACCCAGCCGTTGTCGCCGACGGCCAGCTGGTGCACCTTCTGCCCGCGCGTAAACTTCCCGAGCTTTTCGGTGTCCGTGCTGTCTCCGGCTCGGACATTGAGCGTGGTCGTGGAGTACACGGTCTTATCATCCGGCGTATACACGGCCTGCGGCAGCGTTTCGGATTCGGTGACGCGCTCCGTCTCCGGCTGCG
This sequence comes from uncultured Lachnospiraceae bacterium, assembly GCA_902766845.1. Taxonomy (GTDB): domain Bacteria; phylum Bacillota; class Clostridia; order Lachnospirales; family Lachnospiraceae; genus RUG11204. Next base: position 4,081 of record CACXFD010000106.1, read on the forward strand.
TATCCGCCCCGGTCTCCGTGTCCGTCCCGTCCGGCTGCGCATTTTCGCCCGGCGTCTCCTGTCCGCCCGGCTTCGTATCGGCCTCCTGCGGCTGTTCCGGCTCCTGCGCCGGCGTCTGCGTCTGCGCCGGCGTCTGTGTGCCGGCCGGCGCCTCTCTGCGTCCGCAGGCCGCGCACAGGATGAGCGCCAGCAAAACCAGGATGCAACCGATCCGCTTCAGGGATCCCGCAGATCTCTTCATGTTCTTTCCGATCCTTTCTTTGCCGCATGTCCGGCCGCCCTCTTCGGGAGCGGCCGGAAAACTGTCCGTATTACGGTTTATTTATCCACGACGACCTTTGATACCGGGGCCGCGCCGGTGATGCCGGCCTGCGCGAGCGCGGTCGGGATATCCTTCATCAGCGCAAAGTAGACATCCCAGTAATCCGCTCCGGCCGCCCAGACACGCACGGTATACTCGAGGCCGCCCGCGATCCACTGCAGCGGCGCCGCGAACGGGGCCGGATCCTGCAGGACCTTTTCATTGGCCGCCGCCACGCCGAGGATGACCTGCTGGACCTTTTCGATGTCCACGGCCCCGGTCAGGCTGAACGCAAGGTCCACACGGCGCTGCGGCTCTTTGGACAGGTTGGTCACCGCCGCGTTCATCAGCGCCCCGTTCGGGACCGTGATGACCTTATTGTCCAGCGTGTTCAGCGTCGTATAGAACAGCGAGATGTCCCGGACCGATCCCTCTCCGCTGCCGGTGATCACGTAATCCCCGACCGAGAACGGCCGGAAGACCAGCAGCATAATGCCGCCGGCGATGTTCGCGAGCGCGCCCTGCAGGGCCAGGCCCACGGCCACGCCGCAGGACGCGATCACCGCGATGATGGACGCGGTGTCCACGCCGAGCACGTGGATGATGGCCACGATCAGGATCACGTACAGCAGGATCTTTGCGGCACTGGTCAGGAACGACTTGACGGTCGGGTCCAGTTTCCGCTTGTCGCAGATCCGGTCCGCGACCTTCAGCAGGTGTTTGACCGCGAACGAGCCGATCACATAGATCAGCAGGGCCAGCAGCAGCCGGCTCCCGACTTTCGTCAGGATATCGATCAGGTTCGTCATGAATTCATTCATTTGTTTGAACCTCCTTGTTGCTTTGTTCTTTGATCGGATAAAACCCCGTCTGTCAAAAATCCGGTTCCATATTTCATCTGGGGCGGGATATCTCCCGCCCCGGTCCGGTCTTCTTTACATCTGGCTCCGGTACAGCTCTGCGATCTCTTCGACCGACGTGTCGCGCGGGTTGCCCGGGCAGCAGGCGTCCGCCAGGGCGTCGGCGGCAAGCTGGTCCAGGTCCTCCTCGACCAAGC
>CACXFD010000107.1 GCA_902766845.1 uncultured Lachnospiraceae bacterium
CGCGTACAGCGTGACGGTGATCTCTCTGGGGCGGAGCCCGTCGGCATCATCACCGTCTTCCCAGACCTTCGTGACGTCGATGTCTACCAGCGCCGTATCCACCAGCTTCAGAGCGTCTACCGCCGTTCCGTTCACCTGCACGGTCTCGTGATCCACCACCGTGAAGGCAACGTCCTGCGCCAGCCTGTAGTTGTCCGGCGCCTTGGATTCGCGGAGCGTGTATTCGCCAGGGGCCAGGGCCACCACGGCGGCTTCCTTTCCGTCCGTATCAAATTCATACACCACGCTGCCGTTGCTGTCCAGGACCTGCAGGCCGGCTCCCTCCACGGGATGGCCCGCATCGTCTTCCTTGATCACCCGGACGCCGTCCCTGCGGTTGATGAAGAGCACTCTGCCGTTTCCGAAGACCGCGTTCACCCCGACCAGCATGCTCTGACCGCCGGGGATCCGCCCCATCTTGGAGGCGGTACGGGTGGTCTTTACGCCGTCCGACAGCGTATCGCTGACCGAAAAACTCTGTCCGCGGAGGCCGCCCAGGGTCTCAAACAGCGTGTTCGGGACGTCTTCGGTCTCCACGGCCGGATCCTCCACCGCGAACATCTCTTCCGTGGCATAGGCCGTCATCACGTCGATGGCCCGTTCCAGGACCCGGGGCGTTCCGGTAAAAGCAGAGGTCAGCAGTGTCCGGAACAGGCCGCCAAGCAGGTCCAGCGAAGCGGTCCGGACCTCCGTCGGCAGACCCCGGCCGATCAGGTCGATCCCCTGGATGAGCAGGTAATCCCCCTCTGTCTGATCCATGTCCTCCGCGGTCAGGATCTTCGTGATATAGCCTTCCTCATCCAGCGTTTCGCAGTTTTCATACAGGGTATAATAATTGGGGAACGACAGCGGGAAACCGTCCACGCAGACGGTCTGCCCGTCTTTGAGCCAGAAGGATTCCTTTACCGCCCCGTTTTCCGGGATCACGATCTGCGACGGGTTCCGGTCCGCGTCCGCGTTGGAAAGATCCACGTTCATGATCTGTCCGGGAATCCCGGAGGGGATCTCCAGAATCACCTCGAAGTATTCATCCGGGTCCGCAGCCGTGCCCAGCGCATGGCAGCCGAAGGTCAGCGTCCGGGAACGGTAACAGGTGACCGGGACGATGTTCCGCCTTGATTTTCCTTCTTACATGTGGTCGGAGGCGTTCTTGAAGGTACGGGCACGGTATCTGTACTCGACCATCTGCTTGCCGTCCGTGTCTTTCCGGACCGTGAAGAGCGTATCCTGGCCCCTGGTGAACGAAATGGTCCGGGGCTCCCCGGGCATATACTCGATCTTCCGGTCATCCGGCTCGTTCAGCATATGGAGCGTATATTCTTTTCCGAGGACCAGCGGCGTCTCGATAGCATGGTCAGACCGCACGTCCGACGTCCACTCCTCGAGGACGGCGCCGTCTCCGTCCAGCAGCTGCATCTTCACGCCGCCCAGACGCAAGTCGTCCAGATTCGAGGCCGGCGATGCGTAGACCGGCTCGGCGGCGTATTCTTCCGCGGCATGAACGGGCATTCCGATGATGAGAACGGACATCAGCCACAGAAAAACGGACATAAAGAAAACGGCTGCTTTTGCGCAGCCGTTGGAACTCTTCTTCATAGCGACAGCACCTTCCTTTTGTGGGACTGTATGCCGAAAGGTTGGTCGGCATACACCAAAAGTATAATCGGGCGTTGTCCGTTTGTCAAGTCTTGTTTCGGACTTCCGATGCATCTGTCTGCGGCCCGCGCGTGTGTCCGGCCGGCCCTCGCTTATGTCCGTCAGGGCCCGTGCATATAGCCGGCAGGGCTCGCGCATATGTCCGGCAGACCTGCCGCCGGCGCCTACCGTACCGCGTTCAGCAGGGCCTGCATCCCGGACGCGGATTCGGCAAAGCTCTTGATCTGAGCCCCGGCGGCCCGGGAAGCCTCCTCCTGCGAAACGGTGTACTCCTGCAGGCCCGCTGCGGTCTCATATCTCCAGGCCACGGATCCGAGATTGCCCACGGCCGCGATCAGCAGGCATGAATCCGAGAGCATCCTCTGCCGGGCCCTTGTCTCCTGTGATACTTCGACCGTCCGCTCCAGGATGATCGTCCACCCGTACGGCTCTTGGGCCGTCTGGAGCTCGTTCGTATAGGGTCCGAACTGTTCACTGACGCCGACGGCATCGGCCGCTTTCCGGTTCGCCGGCATGTTTCCGACATAGGGGTTTTTCGCGGCATACAGCCTTCCTGCCTCACGGGAGATCGGCTCGCCGTTCTCCCAGATCACGATTCCCCCACTGGTGACCGCTTTCACCGGGCCGCTTCGGACGGTATAGGCCCGGTCGAAAGAACCGCGGTTGAACGGGGCGGTCGGAGCCGTGAACAGCCGGATGTCGACGGTGCCGTCCTGCTCGGAAAACGTGATTCGGGCCACGCCCTCCCCGCTGCTCACGAGGCTGCCGCTGACGCGGACCGTACTGCCCTCGACGCGGACCTCGGCCGCCTGCGCGTTCAGATCCGACGCGTGGCCATAGGCAAAGACCAGCAGCGCCGCCGCCAACAGCGCGGTCAGCAGCGTTCCGGCAGCCGCGATCCATACAGCCCTCCGGCCGGACCGTTTCACCTTCTTCAGGTAATCGATCTCCTCCGGAACGGCCGCAGCTGTTTCCGGCTCCCGCATGCGCCGGAGCATCTCCCTGCAGTCCGCGCATCCCGACAGATGCTCCTCGACCGCCGCATTGGTGACGTCGCTCGTCTGACCGTCCGCATAGGAAGGAAGCAGATCCCGCACGATCTCACATTCCAAGTGTCTGCTCATCTCTCCAGCTCCTTTTTCAGCTTTTCCCGGCCCCGAAAGTACGTGACTCTCGCCCAGTTCTCCGTTCGCTGCATGATCTCTCCGATCTGCCGGAAGCTCAGATCGCCGAGGAGCCGCATATACATGACTTCCCTCGTCTCTTCCGGCAGGGTCCGGATCGCTTTCAGGATCTCGGTCCGGCCTTCCTCGGCGGTGACGGCTTCTTCCGCGGAAGACGTTCCGGCCGCCACGTTCTCGAGGGGCTCCGTATCCGGGTTCTTCCTGCGCCATGAGGACAGTGCGTTCTTCGCGATCGCGATCAGCCAGGTGGTGATCCGGCAGCTGCCGTCGAACCGTCCGATCCCCTTTACCGCCAGGAAAAAGGTCTCCTGCGTGAGTTCTTCCGCGATGCCGGGGTCTCCGGTCCTCGAAAGGAGATACCGGTACACCGTCTGCGCGTGTTCGCGGTAGATCTCATCCATCGACTGCACCGTGTCCTCCTCCTTTCGTCGATCTGTATGTTAAAGCCGGAAAAAGGCTTTTCGTTACATCGTATCTCAAAAATATTTTTCGCGCTTCCGATCATCGGTCTCAGACATGCGGAAGGAGACGCCCGTCTCCGGGCATCTCCTTCCCCGCTCTCTTTCTGATACGGCGCGTATGATCCGGCGCGTATGATTCGCCGCGTATGCTCCGGCTCTTCTGCTTCAGCTCCCGTGATCGGCTTCAGCTCTCGTGATCGCTGACGTGGAACTGCTTGAGATTGCCGATCTTCTGCCGGCGCTGCTCGAGCACGGCTTCCACGTCTTCGACCGGGATGCCCTCCTGCGCCATCATGACCAGCAGGTGGTAGAGCAGGTCGCAGATCTCCCCGACCGTCTCGGTCTTTTCACCGTTCTTCGCGGCGATGATGACCTCACTGCTCTCCTCCCCGACCTTTTTCAGGATCTTGTCGAGTCCTTTTTCAAACAGATAACAGGTATACGATCCCTCCTGCGGCTGCTCCCTGCGCTGCAGGATCACCTGATACAGTTCTTTGAGTACGTCCATGCGGTTGCCTCCCTTTCTGCCGATGCGCCGGCCGGCGGTCTCCCGGCCGTTTCCGTTACTGCTGCCGGTCAGCCTTGTTACTGCCGCCGGCCGGCTCCTCGTCCCAGATCTCCCGGAAACAGCAGCTGTGCGCCCCGGTATGGCAGGCCGGCCCGGTCTGCCGCACCGTGATCAGAAACGTGTCCTCGTCACAGTCCGCGCGCAGGTCCACGATCTTCTGCACGTGGCCGGACGTCTCGCCCTTGTTCCAGAGCGTGCGGCGCGACCGGCTGTAGAACCAGGTGTAGCCGGTCTCGTACATCTTCTGAAGGCTCTCGCGGTTCACGTACGCCAGCATCAGCACTTCTCCGGTGCCTTCCTCCTGTACGACGGCCGGCACGAGTTCCTGCTTACTGAAATACCGGTCCAGATCTCTCACGGGTCCACCTCCTCGCCGATCTCCTGCGCGTCCGGCCGGCGGGCCGGGATTCCACGCGAGATCAGATGCTCCTTGACCTGTCCCACCGTCAGTTCCCGGAAATGGAACAGGCTCGCCGCCAGCGCCGCGTCGGCGCCGGTCTTCTCGAAGACCTCCGAAAAATGCTCGAGCTTCCCGCATCCCCCGCTCGCGATGACGGGGATCGACACGCGTTCGCAGACGGCCTGCGTCAGCTCCAGGTCAAAGCCGCCGCGCACACCGTCGGTATCCATGCTCGTGAGCAGGATCTCGCCGGCCCCGCGCGCCTCGCACTCCTGCACCCAGGCAAGCGCGTCCTTTCCGGTATCGATGCGTCCGCCGTGGACCACCACGTGGAACGTCCCGTCCCCCGCGCGCTTCGCGTCGATGGCCGCCACCACGCACTGGCTCCCGAAGACCATTGCGGCCTGCGAGATCAGGTCCGGATCCTTCACGGCGGCGGAATTGACGCTGACCTTGTCCGCGCCGGCCCGCAGGATCTCGCGGAAATCGTCCAGCGAGGCGATGCCTCCGCCGACCGTCAGCGGCACGAAGACATGCTTCGCGACCTCCCGCACGACGGCAGCCATGGTCCCGCGTCCTTCATGCGTCGCGGTGATATCCAGGAAGCAGATCTCGTCGGCTCCCTCCCGGTCGTATTCGATCGCGCACTCGACCGGATCCCCGACCTCGCGGATCCCGACGAAATTCACGCCCTTGACGACTTTTCCGTCCCGTACGTCCAGGCACGGTATGATTCGCTTTGCCAGCATGGCAGGCTCCTTTTATCCCGGAAGCGGTCCGCTCCGGCCATTGCTCTCTCACGGCTGACTCGCCGGTTCCGGCCGCCGGCCGGGTCTCCGTCTTCTCCCGCGGCGGCCGCAAACGTCCGCTGTGCTTCAGTCTTCTCCCGCGGCGGCCGCAAGTGCCCGCGAAAGGTCCAGCCGGCCGCTATAGATCGCCTTGCCGCAGATGCAGCCGTACAGCCCCATGTCACGGCAGGCCCGCACGTCCTCTTCCGACGCCACGCCGCCGCTCGCGATCACATCCATGTCCACAGCCTGTGCGAGAGCGCCCAGCTGCTCACGGTTCACGCCGCTCAGCATGCCGTCCCGTCCGATATCCGTAAAGATCACGGTCCGGACCCCGGCCTGCTCCATTGCGCGGGCCAGGTCGCGGTAGTCCACATTCCCGCTCTCGAGCCACCCTTCCGTGGCCACGATCCCGCCGCGCGCGTCGATCCCGACCGCGATCTTGTCCCCGTACGCGCGGACGCATTCCTTCACCAGTGCCGGATCGCGGACCGCGGCCGATCCGAGGATCACGCGGGCCACGCCGGCCTCCAGATACGTCTCCACGGTCCGGCGGGACCGGATCCCTCCGCCGACCTCGACCGGCAGGCCGGTCTCTTCGGCGATCCGCGCGATCACGTCCTGATGGAACGGCTTTCCGGCGCGGGCCCCGTTCAGGTCCACGATATGCAGCCAGCGTGCTCCGGCGCGCGCGAAGCCGCGCGCGGTCTCATACGGATCCTGCGCGACCTTCTCCGCGGTCTCATAGGCTCCGCGCCTGAGACGGACACACTGTCCGTCCAGCAGGTCGATCGCCGGTAAAATGATCATGCCGTTCTCCTTCCCTCGTTCTCCTCCGCCGCTCCGTCCCCGCTTCGCAGGCCTGCCGCGGCGATGCCGGCCTGTTACGGCAAAGCCGGCCTGTCACGGCGCGGCCGTCAGGAACCCCTGCAGCATCCGCAGTCCGGCCGCACCGGACTTTTCCGGATGGAACTGCGCGCCGTATATGTTTTTCCGGTGCACCAGCGCCGGCACGTCTTCCCCGTACTCCGCCGTCAGCGACAGAAGGTCCGGCGGGCAGTCCGCCCGGTAGGAATGCACGAAATAGACATAGGTATGCTCCCGCAGCCCCGCGGTCATCGCGCACGGACGGCGCAGGACCACTTCGTTCCAGCCCATATGCGGGACCTTGAGTCCGGGAGCCGACAGCCGCACCACGCGGCCCGGAAGCAATCCCAGGCCGTCATGGAATCCGAATTCTTCGCTGCTCCCGAACAGCAGCTGCATGCCGAGGCAGATCCCGAGCAGCGGCTTTTCCCGTTCTCCGGCTTCTTCGCGCACGAACGCGTCCAGACCAGCGCCGCGCAGCTTTTCCATCGCGTCGCCGAACGCTCCGACGCCCGGCAGGATCAGCCGCTCGCAGTCCCGCAGGGCCTGCGGATCGCCTGAGATCAGGCTCGGAGCACCGAGCCGGTCCAGCGCGTTCTTCAGGCTGTACAAGTTTCCGGCCCCGTAATCGATGATTCCGATCATATCGTTCACTTTCCCGCTTTTGTCAGTCCAGCATGCCCTTCGAGGACAGCACGCCGCGGCCGGTCACGGTCACGGCTTCCTTCAGGGCGTGGGCAAACGCCTTGAACAGCGACTCGATCTTGTGATGATCGTTCTCGCCGTACAGGATCTTCATATGCAGCGTCATGCCGCTCGCAAAGGCCAGCGCGCGGAAGAATTCCCCGACCATGTCGGTGTCCAGCTGTCCGACGCTCTGCCACCGGTACTGCGCGTCATACACGAAATACGGGCGGCCCGAGATGTCCAGGCTGCAGAAGCCGAGCGTCTCATCCATCGGGATGAAGAACGAGCCGTAGCGCCGGATCCCGGCGCGGGCCGCCAGCGCTTCCTTCAGCGCCTGCCCGAGCACGATCCCGAGATCCTCCGCGCTGTGATGACAGTCCACCTGCAGGTCCCCGGTCATCGCGAGGGTCAGGTCCATCCCGCTGTGCACGCACATCGCGTCCAGCATGTGGTCCAGAAAGCCGATGCCGCTGCTCCCCTGAAAGCGGCCTTCGCCGTCCACGCACAGGCGCAAGTCGATATCGGTCTCCTTGGTCTTCCGGCAAACGGACGCCTGACGCGGCGCCGGCGCCGGACCGTCTGTCCTCTGTCGGTCCATACGATCACCCAGCCTTTCCGATGTTCCGGTCTGTAAGGATCTGCCGCAGCGCGGCCGCGGTCTCGCGGATCTCCTGCGGGCTGCCGGCCGTGATCCGCAGTCCGAACGCGAACTTCCTCACGGAGATCCCGCGGGACTGCAGCGCCCGGTGGACCGCCGCGTCATCCGTCGTATGCAAAAACACGAAGTTGGTCTGCGGCCGCAAAACGCGCAGGATCCGGATCTGCTGCCCCGGGCCGGCGCCGGACGTGCCGCTCCGCAGCGCATCCTGAGCCGGGCCGGCCCCGCCGGTCCGCCGCGCATCCTGGGCCGGGTCAGTCCCGCCGGTCTCCTCCTTCAGCGCGCAGATCTGACGGTACAGTTCATCCCGGGCCTCCCGCGAAGAACGAATGCACTCTTGTAGATATTCCGGATGCGAGAACAGCACGCATCCAGCCGCCTGCGTCATACTGTTGACATTATACGGGGACTTGACGGCCATCAGGACGCGGGTCAGTTCTTCACAGGCCGCCGCGAACCCGAGCCGGATCCCGGCCATTCCGAAAGCCTTGGAGCAGGTCTTCAGGACGATCAGGTGATCGCAGCCGGGAACGCGGTCCAGAAGCGACGCCCCCTCGTCCGCGAATTCCATGTAGGCCTCGTCGGCCACGAGCATCACGTCCGGCAGTTCCCGCACGAGGCGCTCCATCTCCCCGCCGGACAGCAGAAGGGACGTCGGATTGCAGGGATTGGAAAAGATCAGCATCCGGGCCCCGCTCTCCCGCACCGTACGGATCAGCCGGTCCGCCGTCAGGGCGTACGGCTCCGGGGCGCATTCTTCCCC
>CACXFD010000108.1 GCA_902766845.1 uncultured Lachnospiraceae bacterium
GCAGGGCGACGTGGGCGAGCTGTGCGTGAAGGGCCCCGGCGTCATGAAGTGCTACTACCACGACCCCAAGGCCACCGCCGAAGTGCTTAAGGACGGCTGGCTCCACACCGGCGACATGGCCCGTCAGGACGAGGACGGCTTTATTTTCCTCGTGGACCGCAAGAAGGACGTGATCATCTCGGGCGGCGAGAACCTGTACCCGGTCCAGATCGAGGACTTTTTGGCCGCGCATCCGAAGATCCACGACGTGGCCGTCATCGGCCTGCCGGACCACCGGCTCGGCGAGATCGCGGCGGCCATCATCCAGGTCAAGGAAGGGCAGACCTGCACCGAAGAGGAGATCGACCGGTTCTGTCTGGGCCTGCCGCGCTACAAGCGGCCCCGGAAGATCATCTTTGCGGACGTTCCGCGCAACCCGACCGGCAAGATCGAAAAGCCGAAGCTGCGCGAGAAGTACTGCGGCGTCCGCCTCGTGGAAGCGCAGAACCAGGCATGACGACGTGTATGACACCGTGCATAACGCTCGCATGACACCGCGTATGACGCCGTACATGACGCCGCGAATCACGCGCACGGACCGCACACCGGTGCGGCAGGCGGCAGCGGGCAGCGGAAAGAGAAAAGAAACTCAAAGCATTACAAAAGCACCACCAAGCTCCACAAGGCATCATCAAGCATCACAAGGCATCACAACGCACCGCCGCCGCGGAGAAAGGAAGTTGATCATCGTGGCAAGAAAAGAAAAGAAGACCCGCAGCATGCCGCTGTACGAGGCCATCCTGCAGCTCAGAGACATCGACGAATGCTGCCGCTTTTTTGACGACCTGTGCACCACCACGGAGCTGCGCAGCATGGAGCAGCGCTTCGACGTGGCCACGCGCCTGCTGCAGGACCGCGTCTACCTGGACATCCTCGGGGAGACCGGCGCGAGCACCGCGACGATCAGCCGCGTGCGCCGCAACATCCTGGATAACGAGGACGGCGGAATGATGAGCGAGATCATCGAGCGGATGGGATTGCTGGAAGAGGAGGCCAAGGCGCCGGAGAGACCCCGGAAAGCCGCGGCCGGGAAGGAGAGCAAGTGAAAGAACTGATGCTGGGCAACGCGGCCGTGGCTCGCGGCCTCTACGAGGCGGGCTGCTGCGTCGCCTCGAGCTATCCCGGCACGCCGAGCACGGAGATCACCGAGGAGGCGGCCAAATACGATGAGATCTACTGCGAGTGGGCTCCGAACGAGAAGGTCGCGATGGAGGTGGCCTTCGGCGCGAGCCTGGCCGGCAAACGGTCGTTCTGCGGCATGAAGCACGTGGGACTGAACGTGGCCGCGGATCCGCTCTTTACGGTATCCTACACCGGCGTGAATGCGGGCATGGTCATCGCGGTCGCGGACGACCCGGGCATGCATTCCTCGCAGAACGAGCAGGATTCGCGTCATTACGCGCAGGCGGCCAAGCTCCCGATGCTGGAGCCGTCGGATTCGGCCGAGGCGCTCGCGTTCGTGAAGCGCGCCTATGAGCTGTCGGAACAGTTCGATACGCCGGTCCTGCTGAAGATGTGCACGCGCATCGCGCATTCGCAGTCCGTCGTGGAGACGTCAGACCGGGTGACGCCTGCGGCAAGGCCGTATCAGAAGAATATCGCGAAATACGTGATGATGCCCGGCAACGCGATCCGGCGCCATCCGGTGGTCGAGGAGCGCACGCGCCGGCTGGCCGCGTTCGCGGAGGAGACGGACCTGAACCGCGTGGATCCCGGTGAGGATCACAGCCGCGGCTTCCTGACGTCCTCGACCTGCTATCAGTATGTCAAAGAAGCGTTCGGAGACCGGTACCCGGTCCTGAAGCTCGGCATGGTCTGGCCGCTCCCGGAGCGGAAGATCCGCGATTTCGCGGCGTCGGTGGAGCAGCTGGTCGTGGTGGAGGAACTCGATCCGTTCCTCGAGGACTGGTGCCGCGCCCGCGGCCTGTCCGTGACCGGAAAGGACCTGTTCCCGCTCGAAGGCGAACTCTCGCAGAACGCGGTCGCGCGGGCCCTCGGAGAAGCCGTGACGGAAGGACCGGCCCTCGATGAGAACGTGCCGGCCCGTCCGCCCGTCATGTGCGCGGGCTGCCCGCACCGCGGCCTGTTCTATACGCTGAACCTGAATAAATGCACGGTCCTCGGCGATATCGGCTGCTATACGCTCGGCGCGGTCGCGCCGCTCTCGTCGATCGAGATGACGCTCTGCATGGGCGCGTCGGTCAGCTCCATCCACGGCTTCAACAAAGCCCTGGGAGGAGAGAGCGAGGGCCGCACGGTCGCCGTGATCGGGGATTCGACGTTCATGCATTCGGGCATGACCGGGCTCGCGAACATCGCGTACAACCAGTCGAATTCGACCGTCATCATCCTGGATAATTCGATCACCGGCATGACCGGCCATCAGCAGAACCCGACCACTGGCTACAACATCAAGGGAGACCCCGCCGGGAAAATCGACCTGGAGAGCCTCTGCAGAGCCATGGGCATCCAAAGGGTGCGGGTGGTGGACCCGTACGATCTGGCCGCCTGCGACGCGGCCGTGAAAGAGGAACTGGCCGCGCCCGAGCCGTCCGTGATCATCTCGCGCCGGCCGTGCGCGCTGCTCAAGTACGTGAAGCATCAGCCCCCGCTGCATACGGACGAGGACGCCTGCATCGGCTGCAGGAGCTGCATGCGGATCGGCTGCCCGGCCATCTCGATGAAGAATGGCAAGGCCCGGGTCGACGCGACGCTGTGCGTGGGCTGCGGGATCTGTCAGCAGCTCTGTCCCGTGGGCGCGCTGAAGGCGCCGGAAAAGGAGGCGCAGGCATGAAGACGAAGAACATCATGATCGTCGGCGTCGGCGGGCAGGGAAGCCTGCTGGCCAGCAAGCTCCTCGGACGCCTGCTGCTCGCGCAGGGGCTGGACGTCAAGGTATCGGAAGTCCACGGCATGAGCCAGCGCGGCGGGAGCGTCGTGACCTATGTGCGCTATGGGGACCGTGTGGATTCGCCGGTCATCGACCGCGGAGAAGCGGACTATATCGTGTCGTTCGAGATCCTAGAAGCGGCGCGCTGGCTGCCGTTCCTGCGGCCCGGCGGACAGATCGTCACGAGCACGCAGCAGATCGACCCGATGCCGGTGGTGACCGGCGCGGCGCAGTATCCGGAGGACCTGCTCGCGAAGATGCGTGCGGCCGGAGCCAGCGTAGACGCACTCGACTGCGTCTCCCTGGCGGAGCAGGCCGGCAGCGTCAAGGCGGTCAACATCGTCCTGATGGGGCGGCTGTCGCACTATTTTGACCTCCCGGAGGAGGCGTGGCAGAAGTCGCTGGAGGCAATGGTGCCCGCAAAATTCCTGGAAC
>CACXFD010000109.1 GCA_902766845.1 uncultured Lachnospiraceae bacterium
CCCTTGCGCCGGTCACCCGACCTACACCCTTAGCAGGGGCGCCTCTTCACCACTTGAGTACTTCTCCGGGTGAAAATATGGTTCCTTATGCAGAGCGGTAAATGGCGGAGAGAGAGGGATTCGAACCCCCGGCCCCTTGCGGAGTCACCGGTTTTCAAGACCGGCTCCATAAACCACTCGGACATCTCTCCGTGTGACGGAGACCCTTTTACGGGACGAACGATATTTTAACACAGCCTGCCCGTTTTGTCAAGAGGATGAGGCGGGTTTTTTGGAGGAAGATCCGTTGCGGGATCGGAAAGAATATGGTATAATACCAGCAAATACATAGAATTGCCCGGCCGGATGCCGAAAGAATCGCCGGGCAGGAAGATGGGAAGGTACGAATGAACCGCAAAAACCGGGAAACGGAATTGTTCTTTACGATGGCGCTGATCGGCGGCCTGCTGGCCGGCTTCTCCGTGGTGCGAAGCGGACTGCTCTCCTCCGCCGAAACGATGAATCTCATCACCATCGTTTCAAGCCTCCTCTCCTGGGATCTGCATCTGCTGGCCCTGCGGGTGGGCGTGGCGCTGTTCTTCGCGCTGTCCATCGCCGCGGCGACCCTCCTGAAACAGGACCGCCGGATCCAGCTCTGGGCCATCCTGGTGGACATCCTGGGCGTCCTGATCGTGGGCCTGATCCCCGGGCGGCACAGCAGCGTGGCGGTGCTCTACCCGCTGTTCTTCGCCTGCGGCCTGCAGTGGTGCGCCTTCCCCGGCGCCGAAGGGTATACCTCCTCCTGCGTCTTCTCCACCAACAACTTCCGGCAGCTGATGGCGGGTCTGACCGGCGGGCTCTCAGGGCAGGATCCGGACGGCTTCCGCCGCGCGAAGTTCTATGGGAGGACGCTGCTGCTGTTCCATATCGGCGTGGCGTCGGCGCTGGCGCTGGGCCGGGTCTGGGACGGCCGCTCCATCTGGGTCACCCTGGCGCCGCTGGGCTGCGCGCTGTGGCTTTACCTGCGGAAGCAGCGGGAAACCGCACAATAAGAACGGATCCCTGCGCGAGGGCTTGCAAACCGCAGGGGAACATGGTATACTGAATACAAGAAGCTGTATGGGAGACGGAAATATGCCGGAAATTCGGAAAATCTGTGTGGTCGGCGTGGGCTATATCGGACTGCCGACCTGCGTTGTGCTGGCGAGAGCCGGCTTTGAGGTCTGCGGCGCGGATATCAACGAGCGGATCATCGCGTCCCTGAACGACGGGATTGTGCCCATCGACGAGCCGGGGCTGCAGGCGGAGTTCGACGCGGCCCAGGAGCGGCTGCGCTTCACAAAGGATCCGGAGGCGGCCGACGCCTTCTACATCTGCGTGTCCACGCCGCTGGATACCTCGGGCGCGGAGCCGAAGGCCAAGCTGGACTATGTCTTCTCCGCCGCTGCCGCCATATCGAAGGTGCTGCAGAAGGGCAACCTCGTCATCCTGGAATCCACCTCGCCGCCCGGGACCACCCGCCGCGTGGCGGAGATCCTGGCGGAGGGCTCCGGGCTGCAGAGGGATGAGTTCCATACGGTGCACTGCCCCGAGCGCGTCATCCCGGGCCGGATGCTCACCGAGCTGCGGGAGAACGACCGGCTCATCGGCGCCCAGGACGAGATCGGCGCCGAGATGGCCAAGTCCATCTACGACCGGGTGCTGACCAAGGGCAGCGTGAAGATCACCGACGACGTCACCGCCGAAACGGCGAAGATCGCGGAGAACGCCTTCCGCGATGTCAACATCGCCTTCGCCAACGAGCTTTCCGTCATCTGCCAGGGTCTGGGCATCGACGTCTTCCAGGTGGTGGAGCTGGCCAACTGCCACCCCCGGGTCAACATCCACAGCCCGGGCGTCGGCGTCGGCGGCCACTGCATCCCCGTGGTACCGTGGTTCCTGTGCCAGCTGTTCCCCGGTCAGACCCCGCTGATGCACGCCTCCCGCGCCGTGAACGACGCCAAGCCCGGCTGGATCGCGGACCGCATCGGCGAGATCCTGGCGCCGCCGGCGGAGATCTGCGTGCTGGGCATGACCTACAAGCCCGACGTGGACGACCTGCGGGATTCCGCCGCCGTCGCCTTCGCGCAGCTGCTGGATAAAAGAGGGTACCATGTGACCGTCTGCGAGCCGAATGTGAAGCAGGAGGAGATCTTCGGGTTCCGGAATCTGAGCCTGGACGAGGCTTTGAAGACCGGCTTTGTCGTGGTGGCGCTGGCGCATCGGGAGTTCCGGGAGAACCGGGCGCGGATCGCTGCGGTGCCGCATTACGACCCCGTCGGCCTGCTGCGGGGCCTGTAAAAGAAAGGAGAAGCGTATGGATCAGAAGGAGAAGTGTATGGATCTGTTGAAGCCGAACACCGCTCTGTACGGCCTGCCGCCCACATCGGACAGCTTTCACGGCATGCCGTACCGGAACCTCGGCCGCACGGGGCTGAGAGCCGGCGTCGTGGGCCTGGGTACCTGGAAATACGGGTTCCCGGAGACCGGGGACGGCGCGAGGGTCGATGAAAAGACCGCCTATGCCGTCTTCGACCGCGCCTGGGAGCTGGGCGTCACCTTCTGGGACACCGCCAACCGCTACAACGCGTCCTCCGGCAACTCCGAGCGGCTCATCGGCCGCTGGTTTGCCGAAAATCCGGCGCTGCGCCGGGACATCGTGCTGGCCACCAAGCTGGGCGGCCTGATGGACGGGATGACGCCCAACCATGGCGGACTGTCCCGGCAGAACATCCTGGACGCCGTGTACGCCTCGCTGGAACGGCTGCAGACCGACCACATCGACCTGCTGTACTTCCACCGCACCGACAGCCGCACCGAGGCGGAGGAGAGCATCGCCGCGGTGGAGGATCTGATCCGCGGCGACCTGGTTCGCTACTTTGCCGTGTCCAACTGCGGCCCCGAGGCCTACGCCGCCTTTGAAGCCGC
>CACXFD010000110.1 GCA_902766845.1 uncultured Lachnospiraceae bacterium
AGATCACGAGATCCCAGAAATCCATCGCCTTCGGGCGATTCTCCTGCGTCAGGAACACGTCGCCGACCGCGGTCGGCAGCACCTGACAGAGCAGGTCATGGTTCTCCAGATCCATGCCGAGGTCTTCCCACATCTTGACATAATCAGCCATTTGTACCCTCCTGAATGAATGGTTGTTATATGATCACGGCCCTTCTCCGGCCGAAGATCTCTTTCCCTCTGCTGCGTCCGCTCTCCGCTCTTTTCCGACCGCTTCCGGTCAGCCGATCGCCTCCGCGAACAGCGCCGCGCCGTATGCCCCCGCGTACCGCGCG
The DNA here is from genome assembly GCA_902766845.1 of uncultured Lachnospiraceae bacterium. Lineage (GTDB taxonomy): Bacteria > Bacillota > Clostridia > Lachnospirales > Lachnospiraceae > RUG11204. The sequence goes on from CACXFD010000110.1 coordinate 315, forward strand.
TCCGGCGATGTGACGACGGGACGCCCGAACGCCGCGCCGATCCTCTCGGTGACAAACGGAAAATCGCAGAGGCCGCCGGTCAGACACATCGGCCCGCTGTGGAAGCGGACGCGGCCGGCCTGGGTCTTGACTTTCTGCGCGATCGAGTCCACGACCGCGAATGCGATGTTCTCCCGCGAGGTCCCGCGGCCGATCAGGTTGATGACCTCGGATTCCGCAAAGACCGTGCAGAGCGAACTGATCTTCGTATTGCTTCCGGACCGGGCCATCCGGCACAGTTCCTCCGGACGGACCGAGAGCGTGTTGGCCATGACCTCGAGAAAACGTCCGGTCCCGGCCGAGCACTTGTCGTTCATCACGAATTCCGACACCGCACCGCCGCTGATCACGATCAGTTTGGTATCCTGCCCGCCGATGTCGATCACGTTCAGCTGATCCGACCCGAACAGCCGCACCGCGCCGCGCGCGTGGCAGCTGATCTCGGTCACGCATTTATCCGCAAACGGAACGGAGATCCGGCCGTAGCCGGTCGCGACGAAGCGGGCGTTCTCCGCCGTGATCCCCTCTTCCCCGAGCTCCTTCCGGATGATCTCCGCGGTGTCCACGGAGCTCCAGCCGGTGGGACGCAGGCTCCGGTGAAGGATCTGTCCGCCGCCGTCTGTCACGATCGTTTTGGCGCAGGTCGAACCGATATCGATCCCGACGCCGTATCTCTTCTCCATTCCCTGTCCTCTCCGATCGATCGCCTGCCCGCAGCTTCGGAACGGCCGCGGACAGGCGCTGTTATACATTTCAATACATAACGCTGTTCTGATTATACCCTCTTTTCCTGTCCACAGCCAATTCGGTTCCTGTATGGGAAGCGGTTTTTATTAAAGGATCCAATAGAACGGCAGCGACCCGGGCGGGTGCCTGAAAGCACCGGCCCGGGTCAGTCTCCAAACGATATCCGTTTTTTCGGGGATCCTCCGCCTCGCCTCTGAGCGGAAACGCGGGGCCGGATCCTGCCGGTATGATTCCATCCTCCCGAAAACGCGGTCAGGCCGTCTCCTCTTTCCGGCGCATCCGCACGTAAAAGACCAGCAGGCTGACGGAGCTGAGCAGCCAGGTGAACGGATAGACCCAGTTCACGAGGTCAAAGCCGCTGTAGATCCGGCTGCCGAACAGGACCACGATCACGCGGACCAGGCACCAGCAGATCAGGAACACCCCGGTCGGGACCTCGGGCCGGCCGTAGCCTCGTACCACGGCCGCCATGCCATGGGTGAAAGCCACCAGGAAGAAGAAGGGGCCGGCCACCCGCGCGCGGGACACGCCGTAGGCGATGACATCGGCCGATCCGTTGAACAGGGAGAGCAGGAACGGGGCCGTGAACATCAGCGCGATGCCGATGCTCTCCGACAGGACCAGCAGGCAGGTCAGTCCGAACCGCACGCCGTCCCCGGCCCGCTTCTTCTCTCCGGCCCCGAGGTTCTGGCTCACGAAGGTGGTCAGGGCCATCGAAAAGGCCGTGACCGGGATGAAGGCCATGCCCTCCAGCTTGGTGTAGACGCCGATGCCGGCCATCGCGGCCGGGCCGAAACCGTTGATGAAGGACTGGATCATCAGATTGCCGATCGAGATGATGCTGCTCTGCAGGCCGGTCGGCAGACCGTAGCGGACGATCGTCGCGGCCATCGCGCGGTCGGGACGGATCTCCCGCAGGACCAGACGGTGATCTCCCTGCGCCGCGGTCAGTGCGCGCAGCGCCAGCAGGGCAGAACAGACCTGTCCGATCGCGGTCGCCAGAGCCGCGCCGCCGACGCCCATCTGCAGCACAGCGACGAACAGCAGGTCCAGGATCACGTTCAGGACCGAGGAAATGATCAGGAAATACAGCGGATGCCGCGAATCGCCCGAAGCGCGGATGATGCTGACGAAGGTATTGTACATGACGAGGCCCGTGGCCCCGGCAAAATAGACGCGGAAATAGGTGACGGATTCCGGCATGACCGCTTCCGGCGTCTTCATCAGCCGCAGGATCACGGGGGCCAGCGTCAGGCCGGCCGCGGTCATCAGCACGCTGGCCGCGAGGCCCACGATGACCGTCGTATTCACGGCGCGCTGCGTGCCCCGCCGGTCACGGGCGCCGATATAGCGCGCCACGACGATGCCCGCCCCGATGGACAGTCCGTCAAAGAACCCGACGATCAGGAAGATCAGGTTGCCGGCCGAACTCACGGCCGCGAGCGCGTTGTCTCCCACGAAGTTCCCGACGATCAGGGAATCCACCATGTTATAGAGCTGCTGGAAAACGCTTCCCAGCATCAGCGGGAGGGCAAACAGCACGATCTTCTTCTGTACGGAGCCTGTCGTCATCAGGTTCTTGTTTTCCATGCTTTTCATTCCCGTTCTGATGTTTTCCCGTTTTCCGCAAAGCTCTTTTCAAAGCAGCCGGAGAATCTCCGCGGCTGGCCGCAAAAAAATCCGGCCGCGAGAAGCTCGCGGCCGGACAGGTCTTACAGGTGAGAATTCTTCGCGGAATTACTCGATGATGGTGGCAACGGTGCCGGCACCGACGGTACGGCCGCCTTCGCGGATAGCGAAGCGCAGACCCTGTTCCATAGCGACCGGATGGATCAGCTCCACGGTCATGGAAACATTATCGCCGGGCATGCACATCTCAGTGCCTTCGGGCAGTTCGCAGACACCGGTCACGTCCGTGGTACGGAAGTAGAACTGCGGACGATAGTTGTTGAAGAACGGGGTATGACGGCCGCCTTCATCCTTCGTCAGGACGTAGACCTGAGCCGTGAACTTGGTGTGAGGCTTCACGGAGCCGGGCTTCGCGAGGACCTGGCCACGCTCGATCTCGTTTCTCTGAACACCGCGGAGCAGGGCACCGATGTTATCACCGGCCATACCTTCATCCAGCAGCTTGTGGAACATCTCAACGCCCGTGCAGACGACCTTGCGGATCTCATCGGTAAGGCCGACGATCTCGACTTCATCGGAGACATGGATGGTACCACGCTCGACACGGCCGGTAGCGACGGTGCCGCGGCCGGTGATGGAGAAGACGTCTTCGACCGGCATCAGGAAAGGCTTGTCGGTGTCACGCACGGGATCCGGGATCCACTCTTCGACAGCGTCCATCAGCTCCAGGATCTTGTCGCCCCAAGGGCCGGCCGGATCTTCCAGAGCCTTCAGAGCGGAACCCCTGATGATCGGGGTGTCATCGCCCGGGAAGTCATACTCGTTCAGCAGGTCACGGATCTCCATCTCGACCAGCTCGAGCAGTTCTTCGTCATCCACCATGTCGCACTTGTTCATGAAGACGACAACGTACGGCACCTGCACCTGGCGGGCCAGCAGGATGTGCTCACGGGTCTGAGCCATAACACCATCGGTGGCCGCAACGACCAGGATAGCGCCATCCATCTGGGCAGCACCGGTGATCATGTTCTTGACGTAGTCGGCATGGCCAGGGCAGTCAACATGAGCATAGTGACGCTTGGGAGTCTCATATTCGACATGGGCGGTGGAGATGGTGATGCCACGCTCTCTCTCTTCGGGAGCCTTATCGATCTGGTCGAAAGCAACGTTCTCGCCCAGGCCGTAGCGCTCATGCAGGGTGTAGGTGATAGCAGCGGTCAGCGTGGTCTTACCATGGTCCACGTGACCGATGGTGCCGATGTTGCAATGCGGCTTGCTTCTCTCAAATTTAGCTTTTGCCATGGTTTCTTATCCTCCTTGATCCCTTCTCCGGGATTGTGATAGATGTTGGATCCGCGAAAAACGCGGACACGTAAGCGCTCATAGTATAGCGCATTCACGTGCAAAATGCAAGTTGTTTGCCGTTATTTGCTTTTGCTGGACAGGATTTTTTCCTGCACGTTCTTCGGCACCTGCTCGTAGCGTTCAAAGAACATCGAGTAGTTGCCGCGGCCCTGCGTCTTGGAACGCAGGTCCGTCGCGTAGCCGAACATCTCAGCCAGCGGAACGTAACCCTTGACCATCTTGCCGCCGCCGACGTCCTCGAAGCCTTCCACACGGCCGCGGCGGGAGTTGATGTCACCGATGACATCGCCCATGTATTCCTCGGGCGTGGAGACTTCCACCTTCATGATGGGCTCGAGCAGGACGGAGTCGCCCTTCTGCATGGCTTCCTTGAAGGCCAGCGAACCGGCGATCTTGAAGGCCATTTCCGAGGAGTCGACTTCATGGTAGGAACCGTCGTAGACGACGGCCTTCACGCCGAGCACCGGGTAGCCGCCGAGGATACCGGCCTTGGCCGCCTCCTCGATGCCGGCGCCGACCGCGGGGATGTATTCCTTCGGGATAGCGCCGCCGACGACCTCGGACTCGAACTTGAAGGTCTCTTCTCCGTTCGGATCCATCGGTTCAAAGCGGACACGGGCGTGGCCGTACTGGCCGCGGCCGCCGGACTGCTTCGCGTACTTGGAATCCACTTCGACGGTCTTCGTGAAGGTCTCTTTATAAGCGACCTGCGGCGCGCCGACGTTGGCTTCCACCTTGAACTCACGCAGCAGACGGTCGACGATGATCTCCAGATGGAGCTCGCCCATACCTGCGATGATGGTCTGTCCGGTCTCCGGGTTGGTGGAGGCGCGGAACGTGGGGTCTTCTTCTGCCAGCTTGGCAAGGGCTTCGCCCATCTTGCCCTGGCCGGCCTTGGTCTTGGGCTCGATGGCCAGCTCGATGACGGGCTCCGGGAATTCCATGGATTCCAGGATGACCGGATGCTGCTCGTCGCAGATCGTGTCACCGGTGGAGGTCATCTTGAAGCCGACGCACGCCGCGATATCGCCGGCGTAGACCTTGTCCAGCTCCGAACGCTTGTTGGCATGCATCTGCACGATGCGGCCGACACGCTCTTTCTTGTCCTTGGTCGCGTTCAGCACGTAGGATCCGGCGTTCAGCACGCCCGAATATACGCGGAAGTACGCGAGACGTCCCACGAAGGGATCCGACACGATCTTGAAGACCAGCGCGGAGAACGGCTCCTCATCCGAAGAACGGCGGGTGATGGGGTTGCCTTCCAGGTCCGTACCGGTGATGTCCGGCACGTCCGTAGGAGCGGGCATGAATTCCACGACGGCGTCCAGCAGCTTCTGGATGCCCTTGTTCTGATGCGCGGATCCGCACAGGACCGGCACGCCCTGGTTGGAGATGGTGCCCTTGCGCAGCGCAGCCTTCAGCTGCTCCATGGTAGGCTCCTCGCCGTCCAGGTACTGCATCATCAGGTCGTCATCGAATTCGCAGATCTTCTCCACCATCTCGGTGTGAGCGACCTCGGCCTCATCCCGCATGTCCTCGGGGATGTCCGTCACGGAGATGTCCTCGCCCTTGGAATCGTTATAGATGTAGGCCTTCATTTCGAACAGGTCGATGATGCCCTTGAAGTAATCTTCCTTGCCGATGGGCAGCTGGATCACGACGGCATTCTTGCCAAGCTTGGTGCCGATCTCCTTGACGGTGTTGTCAAAGTTCGCGCCAAGGATATCCATTTTGTTGACGAACGCCATACGCGGGACATGGTAGGTGTCCGCCTGACGCCAGACGTTCTCCGACTGGGGTTCCACGCCGCCCTTGGCGTCGAACACACCGACGGCACCGTCCAGCACGCGAAGGGAACGCTCCACTTCCACGGTAAAGTCCACGTGGCCGGGCGTATCGATGATGTTGATACGATGCTCCAGCGCACCGGGCTTGGCCTTGGTCTGTTCCTGAAGCGTCCAGTGGCAGGTGGTAGCAGCCGAGGTAATGGTGATACCGCGCTCCTGCTCCTGCTCCATCCAGTCCATGGTGGCGGTTCCTTCGTAGGTCTCACCGATCTTGTA
>CACXFD010000111.1 GCA_902766845.1 uncultured Lachnospiraceae bacterium
GCGGTCGATCTGCAGACTGTTCTGTTTCAGGATGATTCCCGCGTATGCGTCTGCCATCCGGCCGCCTCCTTTCCGACACGTTCCGTCCGGTCCCGGTCATCCGGGCCGGCCGGCCGCTCATTCGCTGCCCGGTCGGGTCTTTGCCTTGCATGCGGTCCGTCAGACCGCGCCGAGCGCCGCCTTCCAGTCCGCGATCATCTCATTCAGTTTCATCCCGTTGGAGCCCTTGAACAGGACCACGTCTCCGCGTCGTCCCGCCTCCAGCAGGTATCCGAGCGCCTCCCCGCGGGAGGCAAAGCTCCGGCACGCTTTGTCCGGACAGCCCTTCGCGATCTCCGGCGCGAGGCGGCCGATCAGGATCACAAGGTCCGTCTTTGTCCCGGCCAGATATTCTCCGACGCTCCGGTGGAGCGCCGCCTCGTCCGGTCCCAGCTCCAGCATATCGGCCAGCACGGCGATGCGCCGGCCGCCTTCGGACGGTTCCAGATCGGACAGGACCGCGAGCGCGGCCCGCATCGAATCCGGACTCGCATTATACGAATCGTCGATCAGCGTGCGTCCGGCCGTCTGCGATATCTCCTGGCGGCGGGCAAAGCCGTGAAACGACGTCAGCGCCCCGGCCGCTGTTTCCAGCGGGATCCCCTGCCACCGCGCCGCGCACAGCGCGGCCAGCGCGTTCATGATATGATGGGCGCCGGGGACCGAAAGGCGCACCGGGACGCGCTCTTCTCCGCAGACTGCGGTAAACCGGCTCCCGGACAGGTCCGTGACCTCGTCCGCCGCGCGCATGTCCGCGGTCTCCGACCGGCCGTAGGTGATCAGCGGATGGCCGGTCTCGGGCGCGATCCGCATCAGCAGTTCATCGTCTGCGTTGACGATCAGAGGCGCGTCCGGGCGGGAGCTGTCCAGGATATGCAGTTTTTCGCGGCAGATCCCTTCCCGGCTCCCGAGGTTCTCAATGTGCGAGACGCCGATATTGGTCACGACCGCCGCGTCCGGGCGGACCATGTCCGCGAGGACCGGCATCTCGCCCGGCATGCTGACGCCCATCTCCAGAACGGCAGCCTCGTCTTTGGGCGCGATCTGTGCGAGCATGATCGGCACGCCGAGCTGGCCGTTATGGTTCCCCGTCGTGGAGAACGTCCGCAGCGCGCTGCGCAGCGCACAGGCGATCATTTCCCGCGTGGAGGTCTTTCCGACCGATCCGGTCACGCCGACGATCGGAAGCGGCCGCTCCGAACGTGCCTGCCTTCCAATGTCCTGCAGCGCCTGCACGGTATCTTTGACAAGGATAAGGGCCCGGTCCGCCGCATCGTCCGGCAGCATTATGTCCGCCCGGGCCGTGAGCGACGCGGCCGCGCCGCCCTCAAAGGCTTTATCGATAAAATCATGTCCGTCCACCCGTTCCCCGCGGATCGGGATGAACAGCGCGCTGTTCTCACAGCGGCGCGAGTCGAGGGCGATGTCCCGGATCACCGTATCCTCCCGGCCGGACAGCAGGGTCCCGCCGGTCGCTTCCAGTATGTCGCGTACCGTCCGTTCCATGCCGTCACCGCCCTTCCGTTTCCGCGCCGGACGCTGTGGCAGCGTCGGCTGCCGGCGCTTTCGCGTCCGTCCCGCCCGCATCGGCCGGTGCCAGCAGGTACGCCTTCCCGCAGAGCTTCAGTGCCTCTTCCGCTTCCTCGCGGTCCGAGAAATGGGTCCGGACGCCTTCGACTTCCTGATAATCTTCATGGCCCTTCCCGATGATCACGACCATATCGCCTTCCCGTGCTTCGGAAATGGCGTGGCGGATGGCTGTGCGCCGGTCCGGGATCTTCTCATAGACGCCGGTCGTTTTATGCATGCCGGTCTCGATATCGGTCAGGATGTCCTCGACCTTTTCCCAGCGGGAATTGTCCGCGGTGATGATGGACAGGTCCGCCATGCGCCCGCCGATCTCGCCCATCTCGAAGCGCCGCAGCTTCGAGCGGTTCCCGCCGCAGCCGAAGACGCAGACCAGCCGGCCCGGATCGTATTCGCGCAGCGTCTCCAGCAGGCTCTGCATGCTGACC
>CACXFD010000112.1 GCA_902766845.1 uncultured Lachnospiraceae bacterium
CGCCTGCCCGATCAGCCTGCACTGCCTGTGCGGCCCGGCCTGCCTTCGAACTGCCTTCCTGTCCCGCACCGCCTGTGCGGCGCCGCGCTCTCTGCGAGAAAAAAGGCACTTGCCGACGCAAGTGCCTTTCGCTGTGTAGCGGAGGGGAGATTCGAACTCTCGACACCACGGGTATGAACCGTGTGCTCTAGCCAACTGAGCTACTCCGCCATCTCGGCTCTCCGGTCCGGTCTCATGACCTTTCCGAAGGCTGCCTGATTATTGTACAAGCGTTGCGCACATTTGTCAACCACTATTTTTCCGGGGCCGGAAAACGTTTTTTCCGGCCCCGGGATGCAGCCGGACCGCCCGGCGGGCGGTCCGGCTGCGCTAACCGCGGATGCTTTCCGCTTCTTATGCCCGGTTCTTCTTGAGCGCCGTCAGGATCACCGCCCCGACCACGCTGCCGATCACGAGCGCGAGCACGTACATCAGCGCGTTGCCGACCACCGGGAACACGAAGACGCCGCCGTGCGGCGCGCGCAGCGTGCAGCCGAACAGCATCGACAGGGCGCCGGACACGGCCGACCCGATGATGCAGGACGGGATCACGCGCAGCGGATCCGCCGCCGCGAACGGAATCGCGCCTTCGGAAATGAAGCACAGGCCCATGATGTAGTTGACGATGCCGCTCTTTCTCTCATCGGCCGACCACTTCTTCGGGAAGAACGTGGTGGACAGGGCGATCACGATCGGAGGCACCATGCCGCCGACCATGACGGCCGCCATGATATCATAGTTTCCGCTGGCCAGGGATGCCGTGCCGAACACGTACGCGGCCTTGTTGAACGGGCCGCCCATGTCGATCGACATCATGCCGCCGAGGATCGCGCCGAGGAGCACCTTGCTGGTGCCGCCCATCGAGTTCAGCAGGTTCGTCAGGCCGGTATTGAGCCAGCCCATGACCGGGTTCACCGCGCACATGATCAGGCCGATGCCCAGCACGCCGAAGACCGGGTACAGGAACACGGGCTTGATGCCCTCCAGCACGGCCGGCAGCTTATCGCACAGCTTCTTGAGCAGCAGCATCATGTAGCCGCCGACGAAGCCCGCAAACAGGGCGCCGAGGAAACCACCGGAGATGCCGCCGCCCAGGGCGCCGAAGCTGACGCCGAGACGGGCCAGTTCCCCGCCGACGAAGCCGACCACAAGGCCGGGCCGGTCCGCGATGCTCATCGCGATGTAGCCGGCCAGGATCGGAAGCATAAAATTGAACGCCACGCCGCCGACGGTCTTGAAGAACGCCGCGACCGGCGTGTTCATGCCGTAGTTGGCCGGATCGATCGAGAAGTCATCGAGCAGGAAGGCCAGGGCGATCAGGATGCCGCCGCCGATCACGAACGGGAGCATATGTGACACGCCGTTCATCAGGTGCTTGTAGATCTGACGGCCCACGCTCTCGCCGTCGCCGCTGTCCGCCGCGGACGCTTCGCCGCTGTGCGTATAGACCGGCACGTCGCCGGAGACCGCGCGGCTGATCAGTTCCTGCGGTTTATGGATACCGTCCGCGACCTTGGTCTTCAGGACCTTTTTGCCGTTGAACCGCGCCATCTCGATCTCGCGGTCCGCCGCCACGATGATGGCGTCGCAGGCCGCGATCTCATCCCTCGTCAGCACGTTCTTGGCGCCGCCGGAGCCGTCCGTTTCCACCTTGATGGTCACGCCCATCTCCGCGCCGGCCTTTTCCAGCGCTTCCGCGGCCATATAGGTATGGGCAATGCCGGTCGGGCAGGCTGTCACGGCCAGGATCTTATACGGGGCCTCCCCGGCCGGAGCCTCCGGAGCCTTTGCCCCTTCTTCCGCGGCCGCCGCGGCCGCCGCGCGGGCCGCGGCCCGCTCTTCCGCCTTCCTGCGGCGCGCCTCTTCCTTCGCCTGCTGCGCTTCATCCTGCGCGTCCACGAGAGCCAGGAACTCCTTCGGATCCTTGCAGGCCAGCAGCTGGTTGATAAACTCCTCGCTGACCATCAGCTTCATCAGCCGGGCCAGGATCTCCAAATGCAGGTTGTTCCCGCCTTCCGGCGCCGCGATCATGAAGAAGAGCTTGGACAGCGAGCCGTCCATGCTCTGGCAGTCCACGCCTTCGGGCACCGTGATCACGGCCAGGCCCGCTTCCTTTACCGCCGCGCTCTTGGCGTGCGGGATCGCCAGTCCGTTGCCGATCGAAGTCGTGGCTTCGCTCTCGCGCTTGTAGATATCCGCCTCATACTGTGCGCGGTCGCTCAGGTTGCCGGCCGCGTCATGCAGGCTGATCAGGGTCTGGAGCGCCTCGTCCTTGTCCTTGGCGGAAACGCCCAGGCGGATCGCCTGTTCTTTGAGCAGATCTGTGATCTTCATACTGTCTCCTTCCTTATGATTTGTTCTTGCACATCCTGAGATGTTCTTACCGTGCTTACAGCATCGTCAGCACAGCGGATCGCCTCTCTCGGCGGCCCGGTCCCATGTCCTGCCGTTGATGCTTACAGCGTCGCCAGCACCGCGCGGATATCTTCGCCGGTCGCCAGACCTTCGGTGAAGGCCGTGGCTCCTCCGGCCGCGGTCCCGAGCTTCAGCGCATAGACCGGATCGTGCGTTTCGATCCAGCCGGCCAGAAAGCCCGCGACCATCGAATCTCCGGCGCCGACCGTATCCACCACCTGCCCCTTGGCCGTACCGATGGAATACACTTCTCCGGCCTCGGTCACAAGGACTGCGCCGTCTCCGCCCATCGATACGAGGATGTTGCGCGCGCCCTCCTGCTGGAGGCGCTTCGCGAGCCGGACGATGTCCTTCTGCCCCGTCACGGTCTCCCCGAACAGGCCGCCCAGCTCATGATGATTGGGCTTGATCAGAAACGGACCGAACGGGATCACGCGCCGCAGCAGGTCTCCCTCGGCGTCCACGACGAACTCCACGCCTCTCCCGGACAGACGCGACAGGATCCGCTCATACATGTCCGCCGGCATCGAAGCCGGGATGCTGCCCGCAAGGACCAGCACATCGCCTTCCCGCAGCGCGTCCAGTCTGGCGTAGAGCGCCGACAGCGCCTCTTCCCCGATGGCCGGGCCGGGCCCGTTGATGTCCGTTTCTTCCTGCGCGCGGATCTTGACGTTGATCCGCGTCATGCCCTCGGGCAGGAAGATCAGGTCCGTCCGGATCCCCTGCGACCGCAGGCCCTCCTCCAGCGCTTTGCCGGTAAAGCCGGCCGCAAACCCGAGGGCCGTGCTCTCATGACCGAGCTGGCGCAGGATCCCGGACACGTTGATTCCTTTTCCGCCCCAGTAGGCTCTCTCTTCTGCCGCCCGGTTGATCTGCCCGACGGCCAGTTTCTCCGGCCGCACGATCAGGTCGATCGCCGGGTTGAACGTTACGGTATAGATCATATCCTTCTCCTTGGCGGACGGTTTTACCGTCCGCTATCACAGTGTACCATATCCGGGCTGAAACCGCCACTGCTTTTTCACGCGGACGGCCCGGGCCGCCGGTCGCCCGCCTGCCCGGCCCCGTCTGTTTTTCCTCTGGAAACCGTCCCGCGGATGTGATACACTGAAAAGCGGAGCGGCGCGCGTACGGCCGCTCCGAGATCTGTATCTTACGAGGTCCTGTCATGTATGATTTCATCGTCAATCCGCACTCCCGCTCCGGCAAGGCCCGGGCATACTGGGAAGAGGTCCGGCGCGTCCTTGACGCGCGTCACATCCCGTATACCGCACATCTGACACAGTATGCCGGCCATGCCGTACAGATCGCGCACGAGCTGTCCGCGGACGGCACGGAGCGGACGATCGTCGCGATGGGCGGCGACGGCACGCTGAACGAGGTCCTGACCGGCCTGCAGTCCTTTGATCATGTCACGCTCGGCTATCTTCCGACCGGCTCGGGCAACGATTTTGCCCGCGGCCTCGGGATCCGCCGTCCGCCGCTCGAGATGCTCGGCCGCCTGCTCTCCTCGCCCTCCGTTCGCCGGCTCGACGTCGGAGAGGTCACGCTCGAAGACGGCACCGTGCGCCGGTTCGCGGACAGCTGCGGCATCGGATACGACGCCCAGGTCTGCCGCGACCTGCTCAGCAGCCGCGTCAAGACCGTCTTCAACGCGCTGCATATCGGCAAGCTCGCGTATCTCGCGATCGGCGTCGGCGCGTTCTTCCGGCACCGGTTCTTCAGCGGCACCCTGATCCCCGAAGACGGGGCCCCGGTCCCGCTGAAGAAGATCTTTTTCCTGTCGTTCCAGAATCTCCCCTATGAGGGCGGCGGGTACCGGTTTGCGCCGGACGCGGACCCGGCGGACGGAAAGCTGAGCGTCTGCTGCGTCTCCGGGTACGGAAAGCCTACGCTGCTGCCGATCATGCTCTCCTCCCGCAGCGGCGGTCATATCGGGAGCCGTGCGGTCCGCACGTTCGAGGGACGGCGTTTTTGTCTCGAGGTCAGTGCTCCGGCCGCCCTGCATACGGACGGGGAGGTCCTGCCGCTCTCGCAGCGCATCGAACTGACGGTACGGCCGCAGGTCCTGCGCTTCTTGGCATAAAAAAAGACGGCTGAGCCATGCGGCTCAGCCGTCTTTTTCCTTTCAGCGGACAGTTACAGCTGCTGCGGAGGCTGCGGTCCCTCCGGAGACGATCCGTCCTGCGGGGACTGCGCGTTCTGCGGGAGCTGCGCATCCTGCGGGGACTGCACATCCTGGGCGGACTGCACGTTCTGGGAAGTCTGCGCGCCGGACGCGGCAGACACATCGTACGGCATCTCCGCCGGCGCCGGCTCCGCGGCCGGGAGCGGACGGGCCTGCACGATCTTATCGACCAGCGTCACCAGCAGGACGATCACGACCGCGGAAACGGCCGTGGCCGCCCAGAAGCCGGCCGTCCCGTCCGTGAAGAACGGAGCCAGCGCATCGCTCTCCGAAACGAAGACCGACAGTAGGTTGGCCGACATATGGATCAGGACCGGAGCCAGCAGGCTCTGGTATTTTTCATAAACATAGCACATCAGCGCGCCGAGGAAGAACGCGTAGACGCCCTGCACGAGGTTTCCGTGGAAGATCGCAAACGCGAAGGCCGACGCGCCGCCGGCGATCAGCGGCCGCACGAAGTCCCGGAAGCGCCGGTACACGAGGCCCCGGAAGACCAGTTCCTCCACGATCGGGAC